>JAJZKY010000316.1 GCA_021803885.1 Planctomycetota bacterium | reverse complement strand
GCGGTCTCCGATGATGAGTTCGCGCTGCCCGCGCCCAATCGGGACCATGGCATCGATCGCCTTGAGCCCGGTCTGGACCGGCTGGGAAACGGACTGGCGTGCGATCACCCCCGGGGCCACTTTTTCGATCGGCGCGGTCTCGGTCGTGCCCAGTACTCCACCGCCATCCAACGGTTGTCCCAAGGGGTTCACGACGCGGCCGAGGAGCTCGGGCCCGATCGGGACCTCGAGGATACGGCCGGTCGCCTTGACTTCCTGGCCTTCGGTGAGCTGCGCATAGGCGCCGAGCACCACGGCACCGACCGAATCCTGTTCGAGGTTGAGCGCGAGTCCGTACGTGCCGTCCGCGAACTCGAGCATTTCGCCATAGCGGGCACCGCCGAGTCCATAGATGCGGACGATGCCGTCGGCCACACTCACGATGGTTCCGACTTCCCGTTCGGTGACGCCGGCTTCGAACTGCTGGATTCGTGCCTTGAGCACGGAGCTGATTTCAGCCGGGCTGAGATCTCGGGCTTCACTCATTCCAATGCACCTCTAGACGTGAGCGGTTAAAAGACGGGACAGCTGGTCGAGCTGGCCGCGGATCGATGCGTCCCAGACATGGTCTCCGACCCGAAGTTCGGCTCCCCCGAGCAGCCCCGCGTCCGTCTGGCAGATCAGCCGGATCTTGCCCTTGAACCGTGCCGCAAGCTGGGCGGTCCAGATCTCCTGCGCGGCAGGGTCGAGTGGAACCGCGGTCGTGACTGCACATTCGATCGTGGATTCCTGGCGCATCTTGAGCGCCCGGTACTGGGCGAGGAGATCGGCGGCTTCAGACAGGCGGTCATGCTTGACGAGGAGCGCAATCAGGTTGTGTTCCTCCAAACGCAAGGAATCCCCGAGGGCGAGGGCCAGGATCTCGACCCGCTCGCGGTGATCGACCCGGGGATGGCACAGAATCCGGGCCAACCCGGGATCCGCGAGGATCCGGGCCAAGCGGGCCAAAAACTGCTCCCAGGGTTCCAGGCGCTTCTCGGATTGGGCGATCTCAAAGACCGCCTGGGCATACGGCCGGGCCAGGGTACGACTCATTGGAGCCGCTCGGCCACGGACTTGAGCAGTGCAGCATGACGGGCGGGATCGATTTCCTGGGCGATGACCTGGCGGGCGGCCTCGAGTGCGAGGAGAGCCACATCCTTTTGCAGTGCGAGCCGGGCCTGTTCCCAGGCACGCTCCAGCTCTTCACGGCCGTGTTGCAGCTCGCGCGCGGCCTGTTCCGTAGCCGTCTTCTCGGCGCGTTCGATGAGTTCAGCGGATCTCTGACCCGCTGCCTCGAGAATGGTCCGGGCCTCGCTCCGGGCCTCGTGCAGGATCGCCACGGCACGTTCCCTGGCCAGTTCGAGATCACGCACACCGCGTTCGGCCGCCGCGAGACCATCCGCAATCTTTTTCGCCCGCTCGTCCATGATGCGCATCAACGGAGGCCAGAAAAAGCGCATGGTGATCCAGACGAACAGGGCGAACGCGATGATTTCCGCAACAAACGTGAGATCGAGATTCATGGTCTATCTCCGCACCAACCCGTGAGCAGGGATCGGCTGCATGACACCCCTGTCAGTGCCCGTGATGCGCCAGTGTCAGAAAATGGGACACGAGCGGATTGGCAAACAAGAGGAGCAGGCCGAACACGACCGAGATCATGGCGACCGCATCGAGCAGCCCCGCCATGATAAACATGCGGATCGTGAGCATCGGTGCGAGTTCGGGTTGCCGGGCCACGCCCTCGAGGAAACGTCCCCCGAGGATCCCGAACCCGATGCCGGTTCCGAGGGCTGCAAGCCCGAACATGAGACCGGCCCCCACTGCGGATAAACCCTGGATCAGTGCGACTTGAGCAAGCATATTCACGTAACGGATCCTCCAAGTAAAAACAGATGGATGTCTCGCTCAGTGGGTTTCATGGGCCATGCTGAGGTAGACGATGGTGAGCATCATGAAGATGAATGCCTGGAGCGTGATGATGAGCAGATGGAAGAGGGTCCAGCCAAGCCCCGGAATCCAGGCGAACCACCAGGGCAGAAGCGCCGCGATCAGCACGAAGATCATCTCGCCCGCAAACATGTTGCCAAACAGTCGCAGGGAGAGGGAGAGCGGCTTGGCGAGATCCTCGATCAGGCGGAACATGAGATTGATGGGCGCGGCATACCAGCCGAACGGGCGGCTCAGGACTTCACGTCCGAAGCCTTTGAATCCCTTCACCCGGAAGTTGTAGAACATCATGAGCAGAAAGACACTGACCGAGAGCGCAAAGGTGAGGTTGAGGTCGTTGGTCGGCACCGCTTTGAAATGAGGTGCTCCAAACAGGTGGGCCAGCCGGGGCAGGAGATCGACGGGCAGCATATCCATGAAATTCATGAGCCAGATCCAGGCAAAGAGCGTCAGCGCAAGCGGCGCAATCAGGCGGTTGCGGCCATGGAAACTCTCGCGAACCTGCTGGTCGACAAAAGCCACCAGGATCTCGAAGAAGTTCTGCACCCGCCCCGGGACTCCGCTCGTCGCACGCCGTGCGGCCCAGATGCCCATGCCGCAAAACAGGGAACCCAGTACGACCGAGACAATAACTGTATCAAGATGGATCGAGAGGAGCCCTTTCCCGACCTGCCAATATTGCATATGCTCCTGGATGTATTGCATCGGGGTCATGTGCGCTCACTCCCGCGTGACGCCCATTCGATCGCGCGGGCCATCCAGGCGAGTCCCACACCGTGGAGTACCGTGGCCACGAAAAATCCGGCAGCCAGCGCCACCGCACTGGCCTGTCCGATCCTGAGCGCACCCCATGCCATTACCACCATTGCCACCCACTTCACAGCTTCCCCGAACATCCAGCGCCCGATATGGGCCGGACCCGGCAAACCCCTGAGGAATACCCCCCCGAGCAAGACATTACCCAACACCTGAATCCAGCCCCCTGCCGTAAATGACAGGGCATCCCGGATCCCCCATCCGGCCAAAACGCCAAGACCCGTCACGAGGAGAAGCGCCAGCTCGGCGATGAGAAGCTCGGCGAACCGTCTTCGACCGGCCTGCCAGGACTGCATGCTCCCCCCGCTCTGCGCCACCTCGCCGGGGCATTCAGGGTCCCGGACAGGCCTCGTTTCAGCCCGTGTATTGTAAGGGTTCGGGTGCTATCGGTTCAAGCCCGGTCCCGATATCCCAGCCTCGCGAGCAGGGATTCGAAGTCGTCGAGGTCGGCATAATGGATGACGAGCCGCCCGCGCGCCTGGCCACGGCGCGGAGGGATGATCTCCACGGCATGGCCCAAAATCTCGCCGAGTTCTCGTTCCAGGCGGGCCTGGTCTGGGTGACGCCCCCGGGCGGGCTGCTCCCGGCGCGGAGATCCCCTGCCCTTGAGGCCACTGAGGTAGCGTTCCGCTTCCCGGACCGAGAGGCCGCGCTCGCAGATCACACGCGCCGCCTGGGCCTGGAGCGCCCCGGAAACCGCAAGGAGGGCTCGGGCGTGTCCCATTTCGAGCTTCCCCTGGCGCAGAAGCTCCCGTGCCTCGGGCCCGAGGTCCAGCAAGCGCAGGAGATTGGAAACCATTGCCCGTGATCGCCCCACCTGATCCGCCACCGCCTCGTGGGTCATCTGGAACTCGTCGATGAGCTGTCTCAGTGCGTGGGCCTCTTCCAGCGGACCGAGGTCGGCGCGTTGCAGATTTTCGATGAGCGCCACCTTGAGCGCGGTTGCATCATCGAGAACCCGGATCACGGCAGGGATTTCGAGGAGTCCAGCTTTTTGGGCCGCACGCCACCGGCGCTCACCCGCCACGATCTCGAAGCGCTGGGAATCCCCAAGCCTTCTCACGATCACAGGCTGCAAGACCCCCTGGCTCCGGATCGACTGGGCGAGCTCCTCCAAAGCCTCCTGGCCCATCTCCCGGCGCGGCTGGTAGCGCCCGGGCGTGAGTTGCTCGATCGGGAGGTGGGCCAGGGTCTCATCCACCTGCTCGCGCTCCCCGTCATCGTGTCCAAGGATCGCCGACAGCGGGCGGTTGAGGGCGCGGCGTTTGGGAGGCATGGACGCTATCCTGATCGCTCCGGGGAAGCCATTCTATCAGCCGTCTGGGGCGCTTGGGCCGCTACGGGACCCGCGAGGCGCTCGAGCCGTTCGCCGGCGAGCGCCAGGTAGGCGAGCGCCCCCCGGGACTGGACGTCGTAACCCAACACGGGCACTCCGTGACTCGGCGCCTCTGCAAGCCGGACATTCCTCGGGATGACGGTTCGGTAGACCTGTTCTCCGAAATGCATGATGAGCTCCGAGGAAACCTCATTGTTGAGACTGCTCCGGGCATCGAACATGGTCCGGAGCAGGCCATCGATCCGGAGGGCGGGATTGAGGGCGCGCTGGATTTCCTGGATCGTTCCGAGCAGCGAGGAGAGGCCTTCCAGCGCATAGTATTCGCACTGGACCGGAATCATGACCGCGTCGGCGGCGACGAGCGCGTTCACGGTGAGCACGTTGAGGGAGGGGGGACAGTCGATCAGGATGTCGTCGAAACTCGCCCGCACCGGGACGAGCAGTTCCCTGAGGCGGTTTTCGGCGCGCCCGCTCCGGGTGAGCGCAACTTCGGCTGCGGTCAGGTCACGGGTGGCCGGGAGGATCTGGAACGCGGCCGTCGGGGCGGCAATGGGAACCACCGCCTCGATGACCGGCATCCGTCCCGACAGGACGTCATAGATGCTTTTCTGGAGACGCCGCTTGTCGAGGCCGACCCCGGTCGTGGCATTGCCTTGCGGGTCGAGGTCGATCAAAAGCACACGTCGGCCATTCGAAGCGAGCGCAGCCGTGAGATTGATGGCGGTTGTGGTCTTCCCAACACCTCCCTTCTGATTGGCGATGGCTAGCACCTGCGTCATGGCACGGATTCCAGAAGCCCTAAGGGGTGATCGGACAGGGCTCACTCTAACGCAGAACCGGCCCCGATGCGAAGCCGACTGCCAGACGGCCAATCGTCCCGTGCCGGATGATGTCCGGGGCGGAAACCGCTCAAGGGGCCGGCTTTGCAGGATCCGTCTGGCGCAGGTCGATCACATGGCGCTCGGCGTGGATGCCCTCGATCCGGACCTGCCAGAGTCGCTCCACACGATAGCCCTCCGGGAGGGATTCCAGTTCCTCGTGAGGGATCCGCCCTTTCATCGCGAGCCACTGTGCCCCAGGGGTGGCCAGGGGTGCCGACACCTCCAGGAAATACGCGATCGATCCGAGTGCACGGGAAACCAGGGTCATCTGTGACCCAAGCGAGATCGACAAATCTTCCCCGGCGCGTGCCTGCACGATGTCAAGATGCGTGAGTCCGAGCGCGCGTTTCACCCGCTCGAGGAACCGTGTTTTCTTCCCGTTCGCATCGATGAGCACGAAACGCCGATCCGGGCAGGCAATGGCCAGGACGATCCCTGGGAAACCGGCACCGGAGCCGATATCCGCCACCGGGGACCCTTCGAGGAGCCCTGCGATCGCAAGGCTGTCCAGGATGTGATGTGTCCAGATCGTCCGCGCGGCACCGGGACCGATCAGGTTATAGGCGCGGTTCCATTCCAGGAGGAGTGCTGCGTAGGCCTCGAGCGAGGGCCGGATGCCCGGGGGAACCGCGCGGTCCGAAAACTCGATGACCGACGGGACCTCTGCCGGATTCATGGCCGATGTGGTTCCTGCGCCACCGTCTCCGGAACTCGGCTCAGGCTGGCGCGGGCTTGCGGCCGAGACGCTCTTCCACCTTGAGGACCTGGATCGTGGTGGCGAGGATCGTATCGGGGTTGAGACTCATCGAGTGGATCCCGAGTTCGACCAGAAACTCAGCCATTTCCGGGAAGTCCGAGGGTGCCTGTCCACAAAAGCCGGAGTGGATCCCGTGACGGCGGCAACCTGCGACGGCCTGCCGGATCATTTCTTTTACCCCGGGATCCCGTTCGTCGAAATCAAACGCCACCGTTTCCGAATCCCGGTCGACACCGAGGGTGAGTTGGGTGAGATCGTTGCCTCCGATTGAAAACCCGTCCCTGACGCTTGCGGTGC
>JAJZKY010000315.1 GCA_021803885.1 Planctomycetota bacterium | reverse complement strand
AGCAACTGCTCAATGGTAGAGTCCCGGCGCGCCGGGATTAACCGATCGGTTGTAGGTTCGAATCCTACCCGCGGAGTTTGAGTGACTCTTCTCATACGTTCTGGGTGTATGTACTGGAAAATGCTGCGGGACAATTTTATGTCGGCAGCACCGCGGACCTGCAGCGGCGATTTCAGCAGCATAATGATCAATCAGCGGACGCCTGCTTCAAATACACGCGAGCCAGAGGGCCGTGGGTGATGCGCTGGTCCGAAGCCCATCCATCACGGGCGGCCGCGGTACGCCGCGAGCGGCAGATCAAAGCCATGAAATCCGCCCGCTGGATCCGCGAGCAACTGCTCAATGGTAGAGTCCCGGCGCGCCGGGATTAACCGATCGGTTGTAGGTTCGAATCCTACCCGCGGAGTTTGAGTGACTCTTCTCATACGTTCTGGGTGTATGTACTGGAAAATGCTGCAGGACAATTTTATGTTGGCAGCACTGCCGACCTGCAGCGGCGATTTCAGCAGCATAATGATCAATCAGCGGACGCCTGCTTCAAATACACGCGCGCCAGAGGGCGGCGCATTGGATCTGCCTGACACGGTCTCACATGAAGAACCGAAACTGGTACGGCATGGTCCCCAACCCGGACATGCGTTTCACGACTCGGGCCAATACTTGGGCGAATCCAATCGTTACCGGCAGGGGGTCGTAGAGCGAATCGTTGTTCCAATCCATCTTCGTCAGGCCAAGTATGGCCTGGGCCGTCTGGTCCCACGCACCGTGTCCTGCGTGGCGAATCAACCTGATCGGGCGCGGAGTGCTCCGGCTGCCTTGAAAGTATGATCCCCGATTGCTAATGCCCTGCACCGCGCCATGCGTCCAAAGAAGAGCCTCACGCGGACCAATGCCCAGCAGTGTCCCCCGTGCGACAGGGAAGGGCGCTGCCAAGCCCTTCCGTGAACTTTGCTGAGCATCAAGTCGTATGCCCCGCCACCCTACATCGCTGACAACTTGGACTAGGTCGACCGCCTCACAAAGATGCAAAGCCTCCATGCAGCCGTCCGTTTCCTCACGTTTGAACTCGGTCGTCTTGTGCACCATCACGCGGCGCGGTGACTGGCCAGCGTGTCGTCGACGGTACAAATCCAGCGATCGCGTAATCACTCGAAACATCTCAGTGCGCGATAGGAAAGGGTTGTCGCGATGTATCTCGACCTCGTGGGCATCGTAGGCAACGAACTCCAGACCAGATCCCTCTGCATCGAAGACTTGGCTACAGCAAGTGACAAATCGGGACTGAGGGCTTCCTACAGGCCGAACCGCATAGGAAACACCGATGAACGCTGTTTCCGGGCTCGTGCTCGCCAGCTTCCACGGCACACCTCCAGCCTTCGCATACAGGGCAAGTCCCACCCGCCACATCACGCTGGCGCGACATCTGTAATTGAGCGCCTTGTCCTCGCGGACAACCTGAACAGGCATCCTGCGTACTGCGGTGGTCGCCTTCAGGTGGTCATGCAGGTCAAAATCCTCGTCGGTCCCACAGTTGTAGGCTGCCTTCCATCGCTGTGGCAGGTATATGAACAGGACATCAAACTCGCTGCGCCGTGCGTCGAGCCCCTGGATTGCCCGAAGAAATCTGTCCGCAAGAACAACATGCGGCTTTCCCGAAGCCGCCATCTCGCCATCGAGGGCCGAATCCATCTCGACATGACATCCACCTCCGGCCCCAGTCATGCGTAGCCCAAATACGCTGTGAAACCCAGGCCATTCAGGCAGGTAGTCCATCCGCTCGGCAGGCGCGAAGCGCGAATTGAGCTGCTTCATGAACTCGTACAGCCGTCCACTTTCACCCGCTGGACATATCGTCGCAACGCGTATCGGATCGGGCACGATTCCACGCGAATACGGACCACAACGGATTAGCCCGCGAAGCGGATGGGTGTCGCGGTCAGATTCGCGCTCAGGATGGAACGCGAGCTTCGGTTCAGGCAGGCAGACATGTGACGAAACACGACTGGTCATACGCTTGCTCTCCAAGAAAATCCCGTGTCCAAGCCAACACTGAACACTGCATCCACGCCATCGCCCTTCGCAAATGCTCTCACCTCCCCACCGTCTCCGGCCAGCACCTGCGCCCAGAAGTTGACCAACTCATTCAGTTGGCGGTTGTATCGTTTGACCACCCTCTCTCGTGCGAAATCGCTCGCTCTGGCACGGTTGGCATCATCTATTCCGACGAACACGGTGCGTGGTTCCACCAGCAGCCATAGTCTGTCATCGGCCCATTCCAACGACACCGCAATACCTTCTCGCCACGCAAGCCCAGGAACACCATCGACCCGCCCCTCAATCTTGCCGATGAGTTGCCGCAATGTCTGCCATGTTAAGTCGCTTGGAACTTGCGGTGCCAGAAGATCGCTTCCCCGTCGCCTGAATGCTTCAAGCTTCCTGTTGCGAGCGAGTGCGCGCGTCAGTGCCTCCCGGAGAAGTCCTCTCTCAGCAGATTCATACCGCAACCGCTTTGTCTCGATCGTGTGCAGATCAAACGCCGTGATTGCGTGCCGACCAAAGGCGGCACGCAAGTCAGCGTCAGAGCCGAATGCCAGAACACACTGCTTTCTCCGCGCGACAATCAGGTCAACACCTGCCCGTTCTACCGCTTCGTGCATCTGCACGGAGCCCCCGACTTGGCATTCAATGCGACGGCAGACAGTTGGTGCTATCAACGGTAAGGCGTTGAGGCGCACAACGGGCCAGACGCGGCGGCCGGTCGGAGAAGGGGCCGGACTCCATCGCCGGCGTTCTTCGTTGAAGCGATCCAGCATGGTGGTATCCAGACCCACCATTTGCCGCAGAAGATCACGCATCACCTCATCAAAGTTGGCGATGCTGACCAATGCGGCGTCGATCTTGAGTTGTGCTGCCCGAGTAATCAGCCGCGCCACGCTCGCCAACGGCGCGGAGTCTCCCCTATGCAGCCAAAACAGGCCTGAAGGAAATGAATTGGGCTCGTTGATTGCTTCCTCCAGAGCACCCATCACCGACTCATCCCGTCCACTGTAGCCGACCACGATCATGCCGAATCGACGACAGCAGTTCACCAAGGCCTGCCTGAGACGAGCATCTTGGTGTCGAAGCTCGTCACATGTGTTCTTCAGCCGGCGGGAACGGAAATCGCCGTGCAGTTTCACCTCGATCGGCCACCGTTCCTCAGCTATCAATTGGGTGGCCAAGTCCGGCGCATCGAGTGCTACGGTCGTCAGCGGCCCGGTGGCATCGTAAATTTTAGCGCACGCGTCAGCCACAAGCGGATCGAAGTTGGTTGACCAGACGATGCGCGCGTGCCCGGCCCGCATTAATGTGGCGAGAGCTAAATGGCCGTAGGATGGCTTCGCCCCTGCCATCTTGGAATCCAGATAGGAGCGGCGATCAGGTTCCGCTGGGTAAACGGCCTCAAAAAGAGCCGCGTATTCATCGTCGTCGCCCAGTCGGGGCATATTGGGGGCGGCGTCTATGTGCGCCTGGAGCTGGGACCGGACGATGTCACTCGACAGGTCAGCGACAACCTTCGGGGAAACCCGACGCTGGCTGGTGAACAGCCGCTGCTTGAACTCCCAGACCATGTCCCACGCCGTGGGAATGCCGGCGGAGGCAGACGCCCCCGCCCCGAGAAACCACATCGTACCGGCCGCGCGCAACGCAAACCGTCTGGCGAAGTCGTCAGCGTTGATTGTCGGCATTGTCTTCATGGTCGTCATTGATGACTGGAATCCTGTGATGACTAACCTGCCAATGCAACATTGGCCGTCGACGGCACTCACGCGCGACAGTTCGGCCGGCTGGTGACGCTCGCTATCGTGGACTGGGCGCGCCGTTCGCTCTGCCGAACCAGACTATTATCGCCTGAAACCCCGAGTCCTGTCCAGGAACACGCATGCGTAGGATGCAGGCACAAGCGACGAGGAAGCAGCAGGCAGCAGAGGAGCAGGCTGTTAACTGCCAGCTTAGGAATCCTGGACCCCGCCAGACAATCCACCGGTCCCGATGGGAAGGTCGTTGTGGCGAACGCGCGAGGATCGCCCATGTCACCCGACGATCCCGCCCGCTCGCAAGCGCGCACCGGGTTGCGATCAAAATATCTATTGCGTTCGCACCCATGCCGGAGGTTTCTGTTCCTCAAAACACCACCGATCCTCGCAACGCTCAAACTTCAAGGCACAAGAGAAATTGTCAATTTTTGTGGATTGGCGGAATCAGGTGGCGTATCGCAGTATCACCGGCATGACGCCGACGGCAAATAAAACCAAGTACAGCAACATAAACACTAAGGGTATCCAATCCCCCGAGCATGACAGCAGACGATACCCTTTACTCTTACTCCCACCGGCCTTCTCCCATTCATAGCGATACGGTGCGGCCGGTGTCATCACTTCGAGTTCGTGAATGACCTCGAATTTGGCCTTATTCAAGTTGCGATAAAACCTGATGACCTTGTGCCAGGTCAGTGCCACAAAGAATCCCGCGAATGGGAGAAGCGCCAGCCAAACCGTACCAAACCGCGTGGCCGCCAGAATGCCGTAAAGTGTGACCAGCGATGAGTTCGCCGCCAACATGTAGTTGTTGGCAACGACGCGGCGCTCACTAACCATTTCCGCAGATTCAACATAATGGATGTATTGTGCGAGCAAATCAGCGTGGAAGGAGCCACCGTACGTCTCCTGCGCATGATTAATCAGCCGGGTTGCCCCCTTGCCGCCCCACCCCGCCATGAGCATCTTCACATTCCCCCACCCCCATTTATAAATCTTATCCTCCTCTTTTGCCGTGGTGGGCCTGGTACAATGTTTGTCTGGGTATGCTCCGAGCAAAAAGTACTCTTTTCCCTCGTCTTGCGCGATTCGCAACTCCGCCGCAACGCCCTCGGCCTTGTCCGTGTACTCGCCGCATAACACGATTACCGCGTCAACTCGGTCCATCCGACGGCGCACCGTCTCCCTCCAGTCGCCGGCGGGAGCCTCTTTCACGGAAGCATCGGCGATATCAAACGGTGAATCCGGAGATTTTGCCTGCCCGACCAGCAGATCTCTTGCCTCCGAATCATGGTCACAGTCAAAACTGATGAATACTCGTTTTTTCGCCATCGTTTTCCCCATGCCCCTGATACAAACGCATTATTATATGATTCCTGGCACCGCCGCTATCGTCAATTGCATCGCGCAGCCGTCTGTGACCGGCCCACTCCATATAGTGCGAAACGGAGTATTGGGCATATCGGCAACCCCGTCAGCCACTCCAGCAATTTAACCAGTGGGTTAACCTTCGGCAACCGCTCCACAATCTTAGTCCGCCTTTCCGCAGCCAGAGCGATGGCCCGTACCCGAAACCAATATTCAGTATAGTTCTCGCGGCCGCCCGGTACGGCCATTCGTGCAGCTTGATGGAACGCACGACTCGCCACTGGGTTTCCGAATCCCCTGCGTTACTTCACTTCTTCGTCGATTTGAGCGCGCCCTGAATCGCCACCGCCTCCAAAGAATATGGTGATAACCCATAACGTGTGTGAGCAATATAGCTGCTCAAGAAAATAGTCACAACTGGCTCACGGCGTTAATTTTCCCCGCTGGATTTTGGCGTCGGGAAAACCCAGGCACAAACGTATTCGCTGTGCCAGAATCCGGAACAGCCACGACGGAACCTGCGGGACCGGCGGTTGGGGGTATCCGGGCGCGGATCGCCGCTTGAGTCGGGGCGGCAGGTTATTGCTGCCAATGCGATCAGCTTTCTCCGCACAGCTTCCGGTCCAAGGGAAGGTTCATACCAACCGATGGCGTCAATTCAGGGGGGAGAGAAAGCGCCAAAGCGGAATGCGTTCGGCCGAATTTTTGTTTCAGTGCCACGCGGCCGAGCGGCGGCGGCGGGTGCGAACCTGCAAACAGCCCGCTCCAATCAGCAGCGCCAGCCCCACATCGTCGATTGTCGACGGCGCAGGGGCCGCGATGGTGGGAGCCGCGACGGTGGGGTACGTGAAGTTGTCGATGGTGAACGGGCGGGTTGGATCGTTTCCATTGATGGGGACGGA
>JAJZKY010000314.1 GCA_021803885.1 Planctomycetota bacterium | reverse complement strand
GCGGATGCGTATATGGTGTCGCTGGTAACGGATGTTGAGAAGGAGAATCGGCTGCGGAAGGTGCGTGAAAAGCGGCCAAAGCGTGGGAAGAAGGCGCGTGCCCTCGGTCGAAGAAAGAAAGGTGCGGATCAGCGGTGGAAGGAGGTCAAGGCGGTGACCTTTTACAGTGAGGACATGAAACCTCGGCACACGTCGGTAACGCGGGGAAATTGCGATGCGTTGGGACGTCTGATGCGGCGTGACGCGGAGAATATGGAGTTCCATCGGGCTCAAGAGCGGGTGGGTAATGTGGATGGGGGTCCTTGGATCATCCGACAGTTCGAAAAACGGCTGAATACTAACGCGGTGGGGCTGGACTTTTACCACCTTGGGCAAAACGTGCATAAAACCAAAAACACGGTATTTGGGGAGAACAATCCGAGGGGCGAAAAATGGGTTAGGGAGCTTTTGCACGGCGTCAAGCACGAGGGCTACGAACGGTTATGGAATGATCTGTTGGACTTGCGGAAAACCACGCGTGGCGCCAAACGGAGGGAGGTGGATCGGATCATCCACTACGTGTCGGATCGGCGGGAGATGATTCGGTACCCGGAGTTCATCGCCAAGGGCTGGCAGATTGGCAGCGGCCCGATGGAAAGCCAGTGCCGCGTGTTGTCCGACCGCGTGCGCGGATCGGGCATGCGCTGGGACGCAGACAATGCGGAAGCGGTCATGGCCTTGGAAGCGATGGAACAGAGCAATCAGTGGCCGCAATACTGGAAAATAGCCATGTTACACAATAATTAGACCCCGCCCGGAAAAATTGCCACGCCCATCAACTGGAACTTCAAGAACTCGCCACCCGCCGACGGCAACTTACGGATATGCTTGTGCAGGAAAAAAACCGGCTGACGCAAGCACGGATGAAAAATCTCCAAAAGAGCATTCGCAAAAGTCTGGCTTTTCTCACCCGGATGATCCGGGATGTGGATCGCCAAATTCACCAGCACATTCAGTGCGATCCGCGGCTCCAGTGTCTGGCGGAGCAACTCGAAACGGTTCCTGGTATTTCCCGCATCTCTGCACAACAGCTCCTGATCACTTTGCCAGAAATCGGAACCCTGACCAGACGCAAGATCGCCAGCCTCGCCGGGTTGGCACCCTTCGCCCGCGACTCCGGAGGTACGACGGGGCAGCGTTCCATACGCGGAGGACGACGCGATGCCCGGAAAGCGCTCTTTATGCCGACGATGAGCGCTGTACGTTACAACCCGATCATCAAGGCCATGTACCAGCGATTACTCGCCGCCGGAAAACGTCGTATCGTCGCCTTGGTCGCCTGCATGAGAAAACTTCTGCTCCTGATTAATAGTATGCTCAAACAGGACAAGACTTGGGATCAATTTATTCATAATACTAAATCCGAACTGACGCCCGATTTGTCTTGACTTTTAACACGGTCACTTTTGATAGTATCTCATGATTTAACTTGTTAGCATCAGCCACTGCACTTCCTTCGACGTCCGGACACGGTGGCCGGGCCAAGCCGTCGTCGAGCAGGCCTCGCAACGCCCGCAGCCCGTCTCCCGTCAGCCCACCCAAAGCCTCGCCGAGGTCGCCGATCACCCCGTCCCCAAGAAGCAGCGCGCTGAGATACGCGCCCGTGCTTGGTTCGCCGTTGCCGTTGTCCCAGTAAATCGGGCTGTTCGGCCAAGTGCCCAGCCGGCCGTCCCAAATATCGCCCCAGGGAAGCTGGCCGGCCAGCGCCTGCTGCAACTCAAAGTTATGAAGCTGCGCCCCGGCCAAATCCCCGATGCTGACGCCACCCAGACCCACGCCCGCGCTGACCGGCGTGGGATCGTAGCCGTTGAGAAAAGCCTGGCCAGACGGCCCGCCCGGAATCGGCGGCGGGACATACGACCACGGAGAACCGCCCAGCGGTGGGCCGGCGGGGGACGAGGGGATGGGAACCGATTCAGGCGTCGGATACGCCAGCGGTTGAACGCCGGTCCCCACGCTCCAACCAGGCGAGATTACCATCGAATCAGTACCCATCGCATCCACCGCGCCCACCGGACTGCTCGCCACAAACTAATACGTGTTCGCACCATTGATTTGGCCCGGCGGAAACTTCCCACCCACCGGCGGGCGTAACGCGCCGAAATTGTGCAACTTATCGCCATACATCCATATCACACGACCATCGGACACCTACCGGATCATCCGCCACATGAATACCAACAATCACACAGCCCGCTGGGCCGGTACAGGCACCACAGGCGTACTCTATTCGCTACGGTAGGCGTGGATGGCCTTACCACTTGCCGGGAATCCCGCAGGGCTTGCCCAAATGCTTACACACTTGCCTCTCCCATCGAACAGAAAACGCGATTCCCGGCCAATTTCGAAAGGGTTAGATTGAAACCGGTCGTACCTAAACACAATCCTGGCGACATCGGGCTTACCGGGCACGTGTTGCAGGCCCGTTATGCGAAATACCGCTTGAACATTCGGCCCAATGATTGACGGCGAAACAAACCAGGAGATTTGGCGTTGGCTCTCGCACACAGTTCTGACAACCACTGATTGGGGCGGCCTCCTTGCCGTGGGAATAGGCTCCCTGGCAGACAAGAGCCACACTCCGCCAGGATCATCACGGGGTCCAAGGCGCAGTGTCCGCTGCGCTGTGCCTGCAGCGTCGTGGGAACAGCCGAAAAGCGCCGATAAGAGGCACGTAGCCAGCATCGCCGTTATAATTCTCTTGCATCGCATCGTAAGAACCCTCCCTATGGTTGCGGCGGTTGGCCCGCCGGGATAATGGTCACCTGACCGTTAACGTTTTCCACCGTGTAGCCAGTGAAAACGGTCGCCCCACCCTGCTGCAGCTGGTCGATCAAACCCTGCGGATTGTCGAAGCCGAAGTCGTACCAAGGATCGGGATTGAGGCCTCCCGCATTAAGTACCTTGCAGGCGTTCTCCGCGCAGTTGTTGGTCGCTATGTTAAAAGTTCCCGGGTGCTGCTCCAGCGAATTCAGTTTCTGCAGCATCTCTTGCAGCTGCGCCGGCGCGACACGGATCGCGGCGATTGTGCTCTTGTAGCCCGAGTCGGAGCTGTGAGGACAACCCGCCCCGCGAGGCGGGTTGATATATCGTGGCCTGTTCCGTTCAAACTGTTGGTAGGTGTGGTTCCAAAATCCGGGAATATTCCAGCCGTCCTGTTGTCCTGACCCCGCACCGTGCGGGATCCTCCCGTAGAATCCGACAACCCCTTGGCCTGGAAGGACCATGTCAATGTGGCCACCTGTCAGGCCGGTATTCACCCCGCCGCTGCGGTCCACGACGTAAATCGGGATCGTCGGCGCTGGGCCGAGCTGGCCGGTAAAGATGTACCCGACGTAGTCCCAGAAATTGGTGCCTTCGGGGTCCACCCGGTCAACGGGATCGCTGATAACAAACTGATACGTATCCGCACCGTTGATATATTGCAGCGGATCCTGTGAAATCCAGGTGCCAAGTGACGGCGAATACCAGCGGGCGCGTTCGTAATAGAGGCCGGTCACGGGGTCCAGCGGCATGCCTTGATAAAGGTTGTTTACCATGGGCGTTGTGCCGGAGGGCGCGGTGGTGAAATTTGGATTCAGAATAATGATGTTGCCGTACGGCGAGTAAACGTAGCGTTGGACGACACCCCATGTTTGTGTGGTGGCGTTGTAACCGACCACGGCAGTGGTATTCCAGTTCGCATCTTGGATGAAATACAGCCGGCTGTTCGGCTGTATCACGCCGACACTGTAGGTATCCTGCAGCACCGGTGCGTTGATATATGCCGCCGACCAGACCATTTGCACCGTGACGTTGGTTGCTGCCGTGCCGCCGGTTCGCACCTCGATCAACTGCCACGAACTCGTGTAGTACAAATAGTTGGTGGTTCCGGGCGGCAATTGGCTGGTGCCTTGCGGATACGTGGCCGTTACGGCGTAGCCCTGGGCGTTGTACGTGTATTGGGCAATCACCGCGCCAGCGGAATTCTTCACCTCCACCAGCCTGTTCCAAGCATCGTAAATGAGCGTATCGCCGGTCTGATCGGTAACCATATTCCCGTTGGAATCGTACGCAGGAGACAGGAGACCGGAGACAGTAGTGATTTGATTTTGCGCATTGGCGGTGCGGGTTTGGACGGTGCCGCTGGATGTGAACGAATTCCAATTCCCTTGCGTATCGAGGTTCCAAGATTGGTATGATGCTCCGCCACGCGTTACCGCTGTCAGGCGATTGAGCGAGTCATACGTGTAGGTCTCGCTGTAAGCGCTGTCCAGAACATTTGTTTTCGATAGAACATTGCCGTTGGAATCGTAAGTGTAGGTATAACCGTCTACCGTCGTGTTCGTCGTGCCCGTTGTGTTTATCCAGTTTTGATCCACTACTCGCCCGAACTGGTCCAGGCCAACATATTGGTCACCGCCGGATCCGATGCTGCCGGAACTGCCGACCAACGTCAGATTGATCCCCGTTTGGGGGTGGTTTCTTGCGACAATTGTCGAAAGGCCCAGATACGAATATTGTTCCAGAACTTGGCCGGCATCGCCGGAATTCGAACCATCCACAATAGCATCCAACCGGCCGACGGCCTGATCCAGCGCGGCATTGCTGTTGCTCATGCCGCTGCCATAAGAGTAATCAATCGTTCTGCCGTTGGGATAGGTCATGGATGTCAACAAGCTCCCGTTTGCAGGATCACTGTAGCTGTATTGTACCGAAGGCGTACTGCCGATGGCAACCGCGCCATTCACTGCTTGATATTGGGCGGCGAGCTGCCCCAAGCCGTCAACAAATTGGTGGCTGTCCCGAATGGCCTTTCTGTTTTCCCTTGGTTCCGCTCACCGACGCTCGAAACGATTGCCATCCTGCCAACAGTCCCAATACTGTTCCGGGAATGTTTCGCCAATCAAGGCCAATACCGGCGACAACGACGTGCCTTCGGGAAGGAAACAGCATGAACATAGCAGCGCCCACGAGTACCGCCGTTAGTAGTCCGACCAACAAGAAGCCGAGAGCTCCTACAATGTAACGGACACCCGTCACTGAGTTGCTCCACAATCGCGATCACCACGCGTCCGAGCCACAAGTTCATTGCCCGAGGACACTGTTATTGCACGCCGCGCCCAAGCAAATATCATTGACCCTCCCGTCTCGTAGCCTTTATGTGTAGGCCATCGTATTTGAGCGGTCCAAGCTCCCCTCTCCTGAATCTTGACCTCACTCGCGTTCACCGGCCCGCACGCAGAAGGAAAATTAAGATGATATTCGTTTCTGCCTTGACCTTCCTCGTTTGTCGCAAGCACCACACAGAAGACGGGGTGGGCCATTGCTTCTCCCATGATGATTTCAATAAGCGCCCGCCCTCTACCCTGCAACGCAATAAATTCTGATTCCACCCCGCCCATTATCTGCAATGGCCCGCGAGGGCGAACAGCCGAGATCAGAATTATGAGGTCGGCAGTTACTACGGCCGCCGCGATCGGTGCCAGAACAATCGCAAACGGAGGGCCGACCGCTGTCGCTCCTACGACCAAGAACATCAACGCTCCTATAATGGCGGCTCCCGTTCCTGCTACGGTCATCCTGTAGCGCTCATCCGGACTGGTCAATGGGCGGAGATGGTATGGCGACGCGGCCAAACCATCTGCCGCAGCGTTCGCACCGTGATCCGAATAGCGAACTATACACCCAAGAGAAGATATAATAACATGTGTATCCTCTCCAATATTTGGATATTTTGGAGGGCCGCGCAGGTGAAAACTCCGTGCATGAGTCCCACGAGGCGCGTCCGGCCTTTGTTGTATAATCAGTTGGCCTGTCCATCGCCCAGTCGCCTTGATCCGTAGCGGGCGCTGCCGCGTCCAGAATCTACCCTCGCCAGTTGCCAATGGGACAGCAGATACTTCCGCCAGGGCACCAACTGCCTTAACGCTGGCCTCGCACCCCCATGCAGCTTGCGTGTACTCACTAAACTTGACGAGTATCACCGCATCCCCGTCACCCACAATTTCAAAATTCATTACACAGCAACCTTGGTTTGGAAGGTGAGG
>JAJZKY010000006.1 GCA_021803885.1 Planctomycetota bacterium | reverse complement strand
CACACCGCAGCATCCGCGGTTCAAATATTCCGCGGAAGTCTCCCGCGTGGTGTGCGTGTATGACAACGCGGGTGAAAGCTATTTACCCGGAGCAGACACGCCGGGGCGGCCCGTAACGCAGCATCTGGGCAAAGCACAACTGATTCTGTTCCTGTTCGATCCCACCCAAGATCCGCGGATGCGGGCCAAATGCGGGGCCTTCAGCAATGATCCGCAAATCAAGGCGGGGCGAAAAACGCTGCGGCAGGAATCGCTGCTTAATGAGGCGGCAAACCGGATGCGGCGCTACGGCGGTCTGGGGCCACAGGCGCGCACAGATCGCCCATTGATTGTCTGCGTAAGTAAATCTGATATTTGGGCGCCCCTGCTGGATGAAGATATTATGCGGGAGCCGTATTTGCCGCGGGTCGATTCCACCATATCTCGCGTGGACATGGAACGCATTAATCACGTATCGGGCAAACTGCGGCAGCTTCTGCTGACCACTACGCCGGAAATTGTAGCCATGGCGGAGGCGGTTTCCAGGACGGTGGTGTATATCCCAATCAGTTCTCTGGGCCATGCGCCCGAGCCGCATCCAAGTGATGCAAATTTACTGGCCATCCGTCCGCGTGATATTCAGCCCCACTGGGTTACCGTTCCGGTTTTATATGCCCTGGCGCAGTGGACTTCCAGCGGGCTGGTTTAGTATTGAGCATGGGTTTGCCGGCAGGGCTTCGGTAATCTGTTATATGGGTTGAAATTGCGGTATTTCAGCATCTGCAAGCGCGGCTTGCCAGAATGCCTGATTTGAAACGCATAGCCGGGGGCCGGGTGGAATGTTGGAACAGGGAAAAGTATGGGACTGGAGCTTATTTACACCTCGGCCAAAAAGGGGCTTAAGCCCGGAAGCGTGGGCTTTTGTACCGTGGCCATGTCCCGACAAATGTCGCCTGCGCTGGCGGCAACGCTGGAATCCCTAAGCGGCTATCGCCATTTATACACCGCCGGCAACGGCAACTATGCCAATAATCCGGTAAACTTTTGTCATTACCTCCTTGCTGACCGCGGGCGCGTGGTCCGGGTGCTTGCACGTATTTCAGCGGCACCAACGGACTATACCGGTCGGACGAATAAATTAGCGCATTTTATGGTGCTGGACTCTGCGGAACTTCCTTTGGCCGGGCCAGCCTGGTTGCTGCAGCGTCCTGGTTTGATGCAGGAAATGTGGCAGGGCGAACCGCGCTGGATTGAAAACCCAGCCGCTATTCCCAATGGCGATACCACACCTGCGCCATGTACGGTCTGGCAGCGCGTAACCGGTGATGCGGGCTGGGCCGGCGAATTGCTGCAACGCTTTTGTGATAAGCCGGATGCTCCTGTGCATATTATCTGCAATCCCGGCACATCTACGCTGGCATTATTCGCTGAGGCGCTGGCGCTTTTGCCGGCGGAAATGCGCTGGCAGATCGCGTTCAGCACTTATTTTACGGGTATCCCGGCGGCCGGGGTCAAGTGCCATTGGCGGGGCATCATCGCCGGCACGGCCACGGCGGCAGGAACGCTAGATCCAAAGTCAGTTATTGACCTAACGCGCCCGCTGGGGCGGGCACCGGATGGCCCGTGCAATGTTGCAGCGCGTGACGGCACAATAATTGATCTTTCCGTGCTGCGTTCATCAATTATTAATGTGGAAGCACCGATCACGCTGGCCACGCCGGCAGCATTGCCGGGCGGGAAGGCGGGCGGCGGCAGGCCCGCGGAGACGGGTCTTCTGGAACTTGCGCCATTAGCGCCGGAACGCAAGGCGACGCGGTTTTTCCGTCCACACAATGTGGATCAGGCCGTTGCCGACCGCCACGCACCGCGGAAACGGCGTTGGATTCTGCCGGTGATATTCGGGGTTGCGGCGTTTGTCATCCTCGCGATGGTGGGCACCGCCTTTCTGCTGCGGCATTTGGAGCCCGCGCGGCAATTGCAGCAGGCTATGGTGGCCGTGGGTATTTCCCGCCATGAGAAACTGGTGGCCAGTTCAGTTCCGGCAGAGAAAAAGCCTGTGACATTGAAGAAACAAGCCACGCATGCCGTCAATAACACATATTCCGCGTCGAAAAAATCAGGCAACGGTAAAAAAACATCGGGCAAAACTAAACCGCCCGCGACGCATCCGAAAAATGTAAGCGGCGGCCGGCCGCGCTCTGGAAAACAAACACCCGCAACAACGAATCATGCAATCATTCATCGCCCCCTCAAAGTGGTGGACCATCCGATTTTTGCCGGTCCGGCGGCGGGAAACTTGGAGATGAGAGCCCTCACGACGGCACATAGCGTGCAGGTAAAAAACATCTCGAGCTTTATAGTGCGACTTCCACCACCATCGCATAGCGGGAGAATCGAGATGTTCGTTAAATCGCAGGGTGTCGTTTCTAAAGACCCCCAGAAAATGTCGAAGCCGTGCATTCTGTCGCGGAGACGTAAAGTGTCGCTGGATTATTCCGTTGACTGGGTGCCGAGCTCGACCTCCGTCGCCGGGGTTTTGATGCTGGATAGCCAAAATATTCCACTGTGCAGCGTTAGTGTTTCATGCGAACGCGACACCTTGACGCTAAAGCCGGCCAGGGGTTTAGCTACCGCCAAATTGCTTTACGCAGAACAAATGGTGGCCGATGTGCGACTGAAAAACGGACGACGGGAACGCATCCAGTTCCTTCCCTCCGGGCCGGCGAACCACACTGTTGCACTGAGCCGAAACATTACCTCCAACTTCCCTGTTGAAATTCCGCAGCGACTTTCCATCGCTGACAATAAAATTTCGGCTGATCTCCATCTCAAAATCGAAGGGGCGAGCCATCCGGGTGCCTGGAAATTAGCAAAAGGGGCCTATACCAGGGCTTTGAAGCCGATTAATCGCCACCAGGAATTGGAAACGTTATTGCGGAAGGTTCGCGCGGAGCTTACCGGCGAGAAGGCCTCCAAACCGCTAACGCTCCGGCCATTGGGGCCACTGACGGTGGAGTTGAGGACTGGAATGCTCACTAACAATTACCAGACCCTGGCGACACGACTGAATAGTTGGGTGAAAAAATGTCGGAAAGATGAAAACTGGGTAAAGAAAAATTTGAATAATTGGCAAGCGTTGACGAATCACCAGAAATGGGAACTGAAGAAATATCAAAAACACCCTAAAAAAAACGCCATGCTCATCGCGCCCTTGGTGCACCAGCAGAACCTGCACGGGGACCTGGCCAAACTGGCCAGCGAAATCAGGAGCCGCCTGGGCAGGATGCGACAACGGATGAAACAACTGGAATCCGTCCAGCGTACTACATTTCGCGTTGAGCTTTATCCCGGCGGGCCGGTGTTGGAAACCGTTACCTACACAAGGCCGGGGGCGGCAACGCAGCCGGGCACGCCGCGGCCCATTACAACCCAACCAGTGGGGAAGCAACACGGTCCGGCGGCGGGATTTTAGAATTAAAAGGGATTTCTTATGGCTGAAGCACAAGAGGTAGTGGACAAGTTACGCGACGTGCTCTTGGCACAAGATCAATCGGCAACACCGGAGCTGCGCGATCTGGCGGTCGGCTATGCGGACTTATGTCGAACGGTTAATGATCGTATTCGGCGCTGTTCACAACTGCTGCGGCAAAATCTGCGCACCGAAGCGGTACATTTGGCCGAAGCGAGTCCCAATGTTCTTGACCAATTGACTATCCTGGATTTTCCCGGTCGCAACGATTGGCGGCAACTGTGCGTGCAATATGGTCTGCCGGAAGCACCGGTACTGGATATGGATTCGGCGGCAGCCATCAATGACGCTTATACCGCGGTGCAACCGATTGCCGTGCTGCTGGCCAAACATCGCACGCTGGCCATGGCGCTGGCACCGCTGCCCTTGCGGTTGGTGGTGATGCGGGAAATTGCCAGGCTGGATACCACCGCGTCATTCTGGGTGGATGATATACGGACGTTTGAAGTCGCGCGGCTCGGGGAGATACGAAAAATCCTGACATCAGCACACGTTGATCCCCAACTGCTGGAGAACCTGCAAAGCGAATTAAATTCCAATTTGTGGAGCGTCCCTGTTCCGGCGGATATGACGCGCGATGTCAACGCCCGCGTGGAGAAATTTCGGGACGAAGAATCGCAACGCGACATGCAAAAATTGCTGCCGGAGCTGGATGCCGCTTATTCCGCCATGGAGGAAGATCGATGCCGGGCCTTGCTGGAAGATTGTGGGGTCGCGTTGCAGGGACGCAGCCCCAATGGGGATATTCGCGAGCGGCTGGAAGCTGTGCAGACCTGGCTGCATGGTTTGGAGCAATCAC
Source organism: Planctomycetota bacterium (assembly GCA_021803885.1). The sequence continues at coordinate 19,525 of JAJZKY010000006.1, read as the reverse complement.
GCAAACTGCAGCGTGATTTTGATGCCGCCTGCGTGCAGTTAGAACAGGCCATTGATACGGGAAAACCCACAGAAACTATCGAACAGGCATACAAGGCCACCACGCGACTTTCCCTGCCGCTGGCACCGGAACTCGAAACGCGTTACAAACAATGTATGGCTCGGCGCCAGCAGGAGGCTCTGCGCAAGCGGAAGATGATTTATTTCACGGTGGCTGCGGCGGCGGTGGTGCTGTTGGCGGCGATTGGACTGTTTGCATTTTTTACCATTCGCAGCCATGAGGTCAGGGGTTGGGATCAGGTAATCAGGGCGGCCACGGCTGAAGTAACGCGCATGGGGGATCTGGCCGACGGACAGAAAGTTTTGGGACTCTTGGCCAAACAGCCGGCGGGGGTGCGGGACACACCGAAAATTATCGCGGATACGGGAAAATTGCAGGCCGCAGTGGCAGCGGAGCAAATCCGGGCGAAACATTTTAAGTCCCTATACGCCCGTGCGGTACCGTTGCCATTGGGCAGTGCGCAGGCCCTGCGGTTGATGTCAGCGGCGCGGGCGGTGGCCCTGCGGCCCTCGGAAAAAGCTGCAATAAGAAAATGGTTCCGTAAACATCATGCCTACGATCAGCAGCAGCAGGCGCTACGCGACAGCGCGTTTAACCGTGCTGCAAGAAAATTGCTGGACCGCATTGATTTGCGACTGACCGCCGGCGATATTCGGCATAATCCTGCCATGGCCGTAAAAACATTACAGTTGCTGGAAGCGCAGTTGAAAGGGCTTGAAACAACCCAAGGAATAACAAAAAAACTATACGATGCGGAGATAGACTCAATACAGGCCGTGTTGTCTCGCCGCAGCGCGGCCTTAACCAATATTATTGCGGATAATGCCGCTTATGCCCGGATTTTAACTCCACCATTTACCGTCGGTGATTATATTTCCGCGCTAAAAAGTTATAAAAACGGCCACCCGGATGGACGTTATAAGCAAACGGTTGCCGAGTTAAGCGCTGCCATTCCAGCTCTCCGGGCGGTAAAAGCCTGGAGTGATCTTCGCACCAGCTGGGCGGGAAGTCTGCTTAACCCCACACGGGAAAATGCCAAAGTATATTTGGCGGCAATTACTAAATACCTGGCGGCATATCCAAACTCCCCGCTGGCGGAAGTGGCCCTTCAATATTCAAATTATCTTGCCCAGGCTTTGACAGCCACCGCGGCTACCGGGCCGTGGCTGGGACAGTTTTCCACCGTGCTGCATAACCGGTTGTTACGCCGACTTGATATATTTACCACCTCTGGCGGCACAATCTATTTTGTTCTGCCTGGAACCAGAATTACCCAAAATACGATAGGCAATGACCAGGTGCTGTCGTTTAATGCTGTAACTTCCGCTGACGCCAGTGCACGTTCTGTGATAGATTTGCCGGTGGGTGTATCGTTGACTACTAAAAGGCCGGTACGCAGTCCGCAGGCCAGGTTGTCGCGCCGGTTGCTTGATGCGGTGCGTGGTATGTCGTTTGGGCAGTGGAACACCATTGGATTTGAGGAAATGCGCCTTTTGCAATCGTCATCGGCCAGCCCCGTGGTTAAAGGCCTTTTGTTGTCGGATGTACTGGTGCTTAATAAGCCGTTTATGTCCAAAAAACAAGCTGCCGCCTTTTCCAATTCGGCCCGGCGGCTGAAGCATCTGCATCTGGAAAATGTCAATTGGCTCAATCCGGCTAAACCGGTACAGAGTGATATTGTCCATGGCGTGGACAGGGCCTTTAAAATGCTACCTGATCTTACGCAGTATATAGCGCAGGCGCACAGCGCCAATGAAGCTCTTAAACAAAGTGTGAATTTCAGCATTAGCACATTGGGAATATGTCGCAAAGTGAATGGGGCTATGAGCATTCACTGTGCCGCCATGCCTCCATCCAATGGCGACCGAGCCTGGGTGATTGTTGCCGGTGGAACGAAGTACCACCTTGAAAAAATTGGTGTGAGGCACGCGGGAAAATGGGTTTGGGTACCGGGAGCTGATTCCACCATGGTCGAAGGAACGCTGGTGTTGATTACTCCCGGCGAAAAATAGTACAGGCAGAAAAAGACAAGGAGAATTGCAGATGGCTGGTGAAAGATACTTTGTACGGTCACGGGGGAAAATTACCGGGCCGTTTGATCAGAACGGTCTGCAGCGGCTGGCCAAGATGGGAATGTTGTCCCGAGTCCATGAGGTATCGACGGATAAAGTGAACTGGGCCTTGGCGGCAACCATTCCTGGTATTATTCCAGAAGCATCGTCGCGTGGAACCTCGCAGCGCCAATCGGAGTATGAGTTCGCCGACACTCCATCGGGTGCTGATGAGGTTGCTGAGTCGCCGAGCAATAGCGCTCCTCCAGCAGCCGCCCGTAACGAATCGGCACCTGCGCCGCCCGCGGGTAACGGCCCGATGATAGCGTGCGTATCCTGCGGAAGTGTTCTGCCGGCGGCGCAACTTTTTAATGATAGGGGGCGGTATATCTGCCCATCTTGTTACCAGCGACTGGTACTGGGCGCACCACCGGCACGGTCATACACACCGGAGGGGGCACAATCGGCTGGCTATTTTGGCAGCGGTGTTGCGTCCCTGATCCTCGGAATTGCGGGCATCATTATTCCTACCGCCGGTCCGCTGTGTCTGCTTTTAGCAATCCGGGTAGCAGACATGACCGTCGTTTTCTGGGGTATTCTCCTGGCAGGGCTGGCATGCGCCATTGCCGCAACGGCCTTTGGGTCGGTGACCCTCCGTGGCAATCGCAAGGCGAGGAGTCGTGACGGAAACGGTTTGGCAATTACCGGTCTGATTTTGGGGATCATCTCGCTGTCTGGATATGCAATGTGGCTTGTCTATCTGGTGATTATTTTTGTCGCGGCGGCGTTAAAGGCGGCGGCGGTGGCAAGCGCGGCTGCCGCGAAGGCTGCCGCCATAAAGGCGGCGAAGGCGAAGGCGGCGGCAGCCAAGGTGGCGGCGAAGGCAAAGACGGCGCACGCTGCCCACTGATATTGCATCCCTGCATGGGCGAATAGCCAACAGCTCACGCCGCGGGTTTTCCCGCTCCACCCGCAATCGCCCCCGCAAACCGGAAAGTATCCACTACAACCGGCAAACGCGAGTCAGCTCCAGCACGCGATGTGCAATAGCGTGAGCATATCAACGGCCCGCGGCAGTAAGCATCGTTGGGAAATCGCCGGGAAAATTGACAACCAACTGGGACGTAGGTACGTTTATCCTGACTGCTTCGCACTTTGATCATGGGAAAAACCACTTGCAACCGTTGGACAGGCGAGGCGGTGTCGAAGGAAAGGCAGTGGCAGCATGTCGAATCAATCACGCAGCGGAACAATTGCCCTTTTTATAGGCGCGGTTTCCAGCACCCTTTTGTTATGCTGTTGGCTATCGCTGGCCCGATCAGCTGCCGAACAAATTGCCTCTGACCGCCTCCAAAACATTCAGAAGGCACAGGCGAAACTGCAACAGCAGGAAACTGCGGATTGGTCAGAGGTCATCTCTGCGGATAAGGCGGAAATTGCAGCCCTCAATTCGGCCACCACTGCCGCAATGAAGGCGGGCAATGCAGATGCGGTGGTGGCGGCACAGAAACTTTTGAAAACCGTGAAAACCCGCCTGGCCGAGGAAAAGGCTTTAACGACATTTCCACCCAATTTTCAAAGTGCAACTAATACCACCGGTCAACAGAATCCAGTGTTGAAAATAGAACTTGCCCGCAATAAAGCGGTAGTATCAGCCGTGGCACAAGTTAAAAAGGCGCAGCTTACCTGCCATGATGCAGTGGTGGCGGCAGATCAGGCCGCAATTACCCAGTGGAAGCAGCAAATTGCAGCCGCAATGAAAGCGGGCAACCCACAGGCTGTAGTAACGGATATGTCAGCCATGAAGCAATTGCGGCAACAATTGCAGCAAGATTCAATGGCGGCACCGAGCTTGATGCCGGCTCCGGGAAGGCTCAATTCACATCTGCCGGCATTGTGGCCACAGAATATTGTACCACATCCGGGAATTCTGAATTCAACTGTTCCAACATACCAGTCGCCGGGATTTTCTCCAGGCGCGGCTCAGGCGGTACCTGCAGGTAATGCAAATTCGATGACTAACATTGGCGGTGCAATTCCTACCGATCAGTGGCCGAAGCTTATAAGAATGGCGAAAAAACCAGTGGCGGCGTATTCGGTTCCATCATTGGCCGCTGAATTGGAGCGGTATCGTACTGATCCCGGAAAATTAATAGGGAAACGTGTGGTGGCGTTCCTGAAAATGGGGAAAAACGGCAATACTAATATTGCCGGTGGCCCTCCGGCGACGATGAATCTTTTACGGCAGGAGCGGCTGCTGGAACTTGGCATCCGCAATCAGATCATCGAACATTTCAAATTGATACGCAAAGAAGCGCGCTTACGACGGAAAGCGGAGTACCAATATCAACTGGACATTTTGAAAAGCGAGTCTCCACATGCGATGGGATGGCAAGTTAATCAAAATCTGTTATTTGCGGAGAAAGATGAATGCTCCTCGGTTACGAAAGCGGCATACAGTAATCAAAGAAAAGATTTGCGAATAGTTGCCCTGGCGTTCCGTGGCCCACAAAACAATGGTGAGATTGTTTCGCCTGCGGAAGTCCAGCATCCCAAAAGCGGGGCAGTTTATGGCATTGTGGTGGGAATATCATCTCAAAGCATCGCTCGCGCCACACCACAATTATCATTGCCATCTGGAACGCAATTGAGATCACAGGTTTATTTCCATCCATTGCAACCGCCCTCATCCCCATATATATATTTAGCTAATATTCCTGCAGTAGATATCCCATCACAACAAATACCGCCAGACAACATCTATACGGTTCATATTCTTTATTGCGCCCGTGCACCACATTATTTCTCGCCCGCGAAGAAGGGACCGACAGGCCCCATTAAGAGCTACGTCTTCAAGATGAAAAGCGGGACCAAAATGGAAGCCACGACGTATACGACGGGGAGCTTTTATTATCACCTGAAATGGAACGGCATCAATTTGCTCGTCGCCAAAGACCTTGTGGTGAGAATTCAAACGGTGCGATAACCGGGAGCCGGAAAGGTAGCCGTTCACAGGCCATTAATCGCAAAAATCAAAATATAAGTGAATAATGAGTAGAATGCGGGATTTATATGATAAGCTGGCCAGCCTGCGGGCCGTTTGTAAAGTAAGTTATGCGAGCCGGTGAGTTTATCCTACCGGATATGTTAACTTAACTTCCCGTTGGTTTTGCAAAAAAGCCCGAAAAAGCGCGGTTTTGAGGTAAAATGTAGCAAGTACTATTATGGTTTAATATTTTATTGGTATGCTTGATTTAACATGATGTGTGGTGTATTATGTAGCTCGTATGTTTATGCAGAAGACCATCTGTAAACACGGCAAGGCTACCTACTGCTCTTTTCCCGTGCGACAATCCTTCCGCACCCCACAGGGGCCGCGATCACGCACCATTTGTAATGTCACACACCTGCCGCCTCCTATACGCGAACTTATTTCCCAAGTCTTACAGGGCAAGGAGTTGGTGGACTTGGAGACTCTGGAATTATCCGAAGCCCAGAGCTTTGGCGGCCTGGGCATTGGGCTAAATGTAGCAAGTATATGACGGTGAAAAGGCTGAAAATCAAGGTTTTTATTACAGCGAGGGGGAAGTTAAGTTAATTCCGAATCCAGATGCCCTATCGGGCTTTCGCGAGTATAATAATCTCAATGGTTCACCATAAAACACAAGAAAAATTTGATCCGCGGCAGAGGGCCATAGAAGTAGTTCAAAAACTTCATGCGGCGGGTTTTCAAGCTTTTTTTGCCGGTGGTTGTGTGCGGGACCAGATCATGGGTAGTCCGCCTGAAGATTATGACATTGCCACCTCTGCCCGCCCGGAACAGGTTTTGCGCCTTTTTCCCCGCAGCGCGCAAGTCGGAGCAGCCTTCGGCGTGGTCATGGTTAAACTGCGGGGCCGGAGCATGGAAGTCGCCACCTTCAGATCCGATGGCGTTTATTCCGATGGCCGTCGGCCGGACAGTGTAGAGTTCACCACCGCCGAACAAGATGCCCAGAGGCGGGATTTTACCTGCAACGGCCTGTTTTTTGATCCGATCCGGAAGGTCCTTATTGATTACGTCGGCGGGCAGGCGGATATAGGTGCCAAAATTCTCCGCGCCATCGGCGATCCAGCCCAGAGATTCCGTGAAGATCATTTGCGAATGATGCGGGCGATTCGTTTTGCCGCACGCTTCGGCTTCACCATTGAACCCACAACGTGGGCGGCAATTGCTGACAATGCCGCACACCTGTCGGACATCAGCCGTGAACGCATCGGCCAGGAATTTCGCAAAATACTTATTCATTCGCAACGTCATTCCGCAGTAAACTTACTTATTGACAGTGGATTGTTGAACTCCTTTTGGTCGGGGCCGCTGAAACCCAACTCTGCCGCAAATACCTTAAAGCGGCTAACTGCTCTACCTGCAACAAGCTCTTTTCCGGTAGCGCTGGCCGCACTGATACTTGATCTGGCCCCCTCCTTACACGAGGATTCAACGATAAGCATTGATCACATCCCCCGGCTGCGAAACAATCTGGCGCTGAGCGGTCTGGAAACGCAATATACACAATGGCTTCTGACCAATCTCCCCTTATTGGAACATTGGCAGAATATGCGATTGGCCGCTTTTAAACGCCTGCTGGCGCACGCCTGGTCGGATGAGCTTCTGGTACTTTATGCGACAGGACACGCCGACGACGAACAAGCGACCTTATTAACCCAGCGTCTCCGTGAATTGAAAGCCCAGCCGCTGGCTCCAGATCGCTTTGTCACCGGCGATGATTTAATTTTACTTGGCGCACAACCCGGTGTACTTTTCAAAACCTGGCTGGAAGAGCTTTATGATCGGCAACTGGAAAACGAATTTCCCGATCGCGCCAGCGCCCTGGAAGCCGCCAGAAAATTAATCCGGCAACGCTACTGAGATGGTTCCACGATGGGCGTATGTCGTACCGGAACACCCCGACCAACCTTCCAATTTACTACACCGATAGCACCTAAAGCCAAAAGCAGCAAAATAAACAATATCAGCCCACAGGCGACCTTGCCGGCCACTGGTTTACCAGGCATTTCCGGGTGTGTCATATCAGCTCCAACTACATGGTATTCAATTCATTCTCAAAAAGCATTCGCGGCGTATGTCGCGGCCGAAGGCCGGCGTAAATTTGTATCCACCAGAGCGACTGATATTGTATGTCGGTACGGGTAATGAATCGTCAAAGTTGGCAATGCTTTGAATAATACCAATTATGAATCTGTGTGGCATTCTTAAGTTCCAATCTGCTGCTACATCGCCCGCACCACCAGTTGGCCACCGGATACACCAACACCGCATATAGGCGCACCTTTTTCGATAATTTGTCCTTCACTGATACAACTGATACGCTGGTCCGCAATCAAACCCGTTCCGGCTGGCCGCAACGTTGTCATTGCCACTCCCCGCTGCCCTATCAGCGAGGTCAATTCGATCTGCTGCTGTTTGGAAACTGCGGCAACATTTCCGGGATTAGGACCGCGTAAAAGAACCCGTCGTCCAACTGGACTGCGCGGATACAGCTTCACAAAAGCTGTGATCAGAAAAGGTGTCAACACCAGCACTCCAATCAGGCATATTATGCCAAATGCTGGACCGACCATAAAACTTAAGATAACGCCCGCCAGAGCGAATACCGCGCATAATACAGCCATGAATCCGTGAGCAGGCACCACCAGTTCCGCCATCAGACAAATAAAGGCGCCGACAAAAAGCAAAAGGGTAGCAACCAATAAATCCAGATTCATCGCCATTCTATCCTATAGGTGCGGAGCGGACGGTTCCACATCATCCGCGAGTTTTTGCACAATGACCTGATTTTCCCGTATTTCAACAATCTGCACGGGAACGCCCGGCGCAATAAAATCTCCCCGCGAAACCACCGTGAGCAACTGCGTGTCAAAACGCGCCTTGCCCGCCGGACGTAGTTCAGAAACAGCCCGCCCCACCGCACCAACAAACAACCGCTCCGTCGATTCCTCATATCCGGCGCTGCCGGCCGCTGCCACCATCGCCGGCTTTAATTGCAGCCTCCGGAACCCCGGGGTGATGTGCAGATATTTTACCAGCAATACAATAATGAGTCCCGCGGTAATCAGGCCCAGAGTTACCACCCCCAGACCGGTTTGAAAGGCTTGTTCCGCGCCTATAGCCGAAACACCCATAGGCACAAAGGAGGCAATCATGCCCATGATCGCCAGGATAAATCCGGGTATCGCCAGCAGTCCCAAGCCGCCAAAATGGACAAAATCAAAAGCGATAATCACAATACCGAGAAATATAATGCCCACCTCCCACCAGTTCGCCAGACCAGTCAGCATGGGGCCGCCCAGAAATAATCCTAAGGCGACCAAACCTAACAGCGCCGGAATCAGCAGCCCCGGATGGCTGAATTCCACGTACCCGCACACCAACATAATCACGAATAGAAAAAATCGCACCTCAAAATCGGAAAAGAAACGCGAGGCTTTTTCGAGAAGGTCCAGTCTTAATACCGGTAACTTACCGCCGATGATATTCAGTAATGCCGGTATGCTGTCCGCATCTTTCACCACTACCACGGCAGCTCCCGTGCGTACCGCCTCCCGCCCGCCTAAAGTCAGCAACCTGCCGGTTTTCTTTATCCGTTTTATATATATCCATGGATGCGTGGATTCATTTTGTACAGTAACGGTGCGAATCTTCACTAATGCGGCGCGTTGTGCGGGTGTTACAAAGCGTGTGGCACCCGTCAGTTTATTACGGACTTCATCAATTTTAACCGCCGGATCCAGCATGGCCACGAGAATCAATATTGGATGAAAGGCCTGATCCCGCTGTAGAGATTTAAGCGCAGCGGACGATACTGTGGCCATCGGATTCGAAGCCACTGCCGCGGCATGAGCACCGGAAAGCGCGAAGTTTTGTCCGTCGCCCCAGGCGGAATTGCGAGACATAATGACCATTTGACAGGCGGCGGCAATTACCGCTGCCGGTCCCAGGGCCGCCCGGTCCACCCAGGCGACAGTAGACAGGTCGGCATGGCGTATCAGTGCGGCGATTTGCAACGCCGGGTACAATTGACCACCGCGCGAATTGATTTTGAAAATTAACAAAGAACTTTTCATTTTACGCACTGTAGCCATACGCCGCTGTACGCTAACCCAGGATATACGATCAATCGAACCGGTAAGTGTAATAACCACAGCGTGACGATGGGCGACGGGTTCAACCGGTCGGGCCGCTATTGACCCCGACAATAAACTTTGACCTTTTGTAATACAAGTAAAGCCTGTTACCCCCCCCGCCAGAAGCAACATCCAAAGAAACCAATTACAAACCGACAACAGCGGTAGATACAGACCAACATCTGAATGGTGGAAGTGGCCCGTATGGCCCTTCGCATAGCTTCTTCGTTGCTTATAGCTTCCACGATGACTCATTATGACCGCCTCACGTTCCAATTATACCGTTCATCACAGTACCGGGGCACTGGTTCGCACATTCAGTGGGGTGCGGCCAGAAATTGTGGCATTCAAATCGATATCTGTCTCCTGAGCATCCATGGGTAATGCTGAACCAACGGCTCCTTGGATGGCAATAGAGGGCGAGACCGCGATTCCAGGATAGTTCTCTAATATGCAAACAAGAGACGATGGTGGGGCTTTTGCCAAAATATATGGCCGCACCCCATTCAGTGTGACTGTCACCAAACCATTATCAGTTGCGGCAGTGGTGATGATTTCCGGCTTTAATGGGCTTGGTGCTGCCCAGGTAAACGGACAAAAACAATCCAGACAATGAACCCTACGGAAACTGGCACCAGGCGAATTCGTGCCGCCTGTTGTAACCATGGCCACTGGGAACGTCTGGACCGGAATCCCTGGGAGCATAATGAACTCCGCTGATATCCATATCAGACACTATAAAATCTTATCATATCGATAAAATTTGTCGAATGACACTTAATGCCGTCGAACGGCCGGAGCTGTACCGCCTGTTTGCAAGAACCCAGTTTCGCGCCGGTTGGCAAGTGTAGTGGCAAAAAACTTTCTCTTGATATGCAGTGTCAGCGTAAGATTTTTTTCTTTGGAACGTAAAGCTGTAAAATCACCGGTAATTCGCGCTGGTCCCAGCGCATCGATGAAATAACCACTGGCACCAGTCAGGCGCAGGTCGCCATCCACCAGTGACGCGTGCATTACCCGTGCGTGCCGTCCATTATGCAATCGGACAAAACCCGCTCCCTGGTACATGCCACAACCATCCGGCGTAAAAATCAAATACCGGATGGTCGTGTTGATGGCGGTGTGCAGAATTGGGGTGACACCAGGAATGGGCTTCCAAAATACCCGCAAAATCATGACTTGCTGCACACTGCCGCCGGTGGCGGTGCGCGTCGTGGAAAAGAGAATAAAATGAAATACCAAGTCCCGGCTCATACGGTAATAACCCCTGGTAAAACCCGGATATAAAGTGGCACCTGTGGTGGTACTTACCGGCTTAATGCGCATAGGACCAAAAGATTTACATCCGGTCAGTTCAAGTGCCATTAATACGAGAAGCAAAACCATGACGTTGCGGTGTTTCATATCAGTAGCATAATCGCTGTTGGGCCAACGCGAAACTGCCAATACCGTCTGCCACCCTGTTAAGGGGTACAAGCCCATCGTAACCATTCACGGGACCATAACCGCGATAATACAAAATACCAATGAGTAATGAGTAATGAGTAATGAATAGAATGCAGGAGTAGCATTTAGCATTTAGGAGAAGAGATGAGGAAAATGCGAGCCGGTGGGTTTATCCAACCGACAATGAATAATTAATCAACGAACCATTTCTTCACAACGATATGACGAGATTAATACTTCAGAGCGACGGGACCATTTTCGATAGAGTTACGGAAAATCAGGATTTTGAGTGGCTTTTGGGGTCCGCAGAGTCCAAAAGCGCGTGGCAATACCATTAGGTTCATACGGATTGTTATCAACGGCCAAGGTCCACTATAATCTAAAGCGGTTACATTCTGCACGGAGGCTTACCGCATGACCATTCATCAGGATTCATTTGTTCATCTGCATGGTCATTCGCATTATTCACTGCTGGACGGCGGCGCCACCGTTCCCGGTCTGTGCGCCCGCGCCGCGGAATTGGGAATGCCAGCTCTGGGTTTAACCGATCACGGCAATCTATTCGGCATGGTGGAGTTTTATCAGGAAGCCCAAAAAGCCGGCATTAAGCCCCTGCTGGGCTGCGAATTTTATGTAGCTCCCGGATCGCGTTTTGATAAAGATGCCCATGGCATCAGTGACGCGGCATATCATCTGGTGGTATTGGCCAAAAACCAGGCCGGTTATAAAAACATGTTAAAGCTGGCCAGTTTAGCCTATACTGAAGGTTTCTATTATCGCCCGCGCGTGGATAAAGAAACCCTGGCCCGTTATTCCGAAGGATTGGTGGTTATTAACGGCCACTTCGGCACGGAAATTGCCGCCTGCCTGCAGCGCGGCGATTTAGCGGCGGCGGTGGATGTGGCGGGACAGTATAAAACCATTTTCGGTGAAAACTTTTTCGTGGAATTGCAGAACCATGATGATCCGGCGCAGATTTCCGCCATTCCGCAATTACTGGACGTGGCGAAGAAATCAGGCTGCCCGGTTGTCGCCACCAACGACCATCATTATCTGCTTAAAGATGATTATGAAGCGCACGATGTGCTCTGTTGCATCAGCATGGGCAAAACACTGGCTGATCAAAACCGTCTGCATTATTCCCGCCAGCTATACCTCAAAAGTCCTGCGGAAATGCGGGCGATATTCCGCGACTTGCCAGAAGCCTGCGATAACACACTGAAGATCGCCGAGATGTGCGAGGTGCAATTAGATTTTTCCAAACGCCACGCTCCGGTTTATACCCCGCCGCAGGACCCGGTTACCGGAAAGGCGATATCGGCGGATGATTATCTGCGGCGGCTTTGCGAACAGGGTGTTGTCGAACGCTATGGCGAATTTAATGACACACTTCGGCAACGCCTGGAACAGGAACTTAAAGTTATTCAGAACAAAGGCTTTTCCAGCTATTTTTTAATTGTCTGGGATTTCTGCAATTATGCCCGGCAACATGGCATTCCCGTAGGGGCCAGAGGCTCCGGTGTCGGTACGCTGGTAGGTTACGCCCTGGGATTGTGTAATGTGGACCCCATCCGTTATGACCTGCTCTTTGAACGGTTCATGGATCCCAGCCGATCGGAAATGCCCGATATTGATATTGATATATGCCAGGAAGGCCGGGGCAAAGTCATAGAATATGTCCGCAAAAAATATGGCAATGTATCCCAGATCATCACCTTCTCCACGCTGGGAGCCAAAGCCGCGATTAAAGATGTGGGCCGGGTACTGGCCATGCCGCTGGCGGAGGTGGATAAAATTACCAAACTGATACCCGGTGGTGTGGGAGTAACTCTGGATAGCGCTCTACAGGTCGCCGATCTGAAAAAGTTGTATAAGGAAGACCCCAATGTCATGCGGCTGTTTGACATTGCCCGTCGGCTTGAGGGTCTGTGCCGTAACGCCGGTATGCACGCGGCGGGAGTAATCGTCTGCGATAAACCACTGGACGAAGTGGTGCCGTTGTATAAAAGCGGCGAGGATATCATGACCCAGTGGGACGGTCCGACCTGCGAAAAAGCCGGTCTGCTGAAAATGGACTTTCTGGGATTGCGCACGCTGACGATTGTAGAGCGGGCGCTGGCCTTGATTGAAGCGGATTATCCCCAGGGTCTTCCGGCTCTAAAATCCATTGCTGCGGATGGTGCGGAACTCATATCCGCGCATCCCGCAGGCCCCCGTCCGGGAAGATTGGATATTGAAAAAATTGATCTCACGGATCAATGCGTTTATAAGCAGATATTCCAGCGTGGTCAAACCAAAGGCGTATTCCAGTTCGAATCGCCGGGCATGCGGGAGCTGCTGATCAAAATGAAGCCGGACCGCATTGAGGACCTCATCGCCGCCAATGCGTTGTTCCGTCCCGGCCCCATGGACCTGATCCCGGATTATTGCGCGCGCAAACATCGGCTCAAGCCCGTACCATCCGTGCATCCAATCATGGATAAAATTCTGGCGGAAACCTACGGCATCATGGTGTACCAGGAACAGGTGATGCGGATATTCAACCAGTTGGGGGGCATTCCTCTGGCCAAGGCCTACAAGATCATCAAAGCCATCAGCAAAAAACAGATCGCCGTGATTGCAGCGGAAAAACAGCATTTTCTGGAGGGTGCGGAAAAGAACGGCATTAAGCAGGAGCAGGCAGCGGAGATTTTTGCACTGATTGAAGAGTTTGGAAAATACGGTTTCAATAAAAGTCATTCCACACGCTACGCCATTGTCGCTTATCAGACCGCGTATTTAAAAACGTATTTCCCCCTGGAATATATGGCCGCGCTGCTGACCTACGAAATGATCGATCAGACCAAAACCACCGAATACATTGAAGATTGCCGGTTTTTGATACGCCCGGACGGCCGCGTGGGCATTCCTATTCTGCCGCCGGATATTAACCAGAGCGTGGCGGATTTTGGTGTGGTGGACGGCACCATCCGTTTCGGCCTTGCGGGCGTTAAGGGTGTAGGCCAGAAGGCCGTGGAATCCATCATGGCGGCGCGTGAAAATGGCGCCGATGGGGCGTCCCGGCCTTTTACAAGTCTCTTTGATTTTTGTGAGCGCGTGGACTTGCGCACGGTCAATAAATCGGTTATTGAATCGCTGATTAAATGTGGAGCCTTTGACGCCCTGCATCACAACCGCGCCGCGGCCACGGCCGCGATTGAAGCCGCCATGCAGTCCGGCAATTCCGCCCAGAACGCCAGACGCGCCGGCCAGGAAAGCCTGTTTGGCGGCGGCGGTGCAATCGCCATGGCGGCTGGGGAGTACAAATTACCGGCAGTGCCTGAATGGCCGCAGGGGCAAAAAATGGCCAATGAAAAAGCGGTGCTGGGTTTTTACGTTACCAGTCACCCGCTGCGTGACTATGAAGCCCTGCTTCATGATTTTACCACCATTAACACCCAGAGCCTCAAAACCGCCCATGATGGAAAAGAGGGAATCCTGGGCGGCCTGATTTCCAAAGTGGAATCGCGCCTGGTCCGCTCCGGTCCCAATGCAGGCCAAAAATGGGCCACGATTATCCTCGAAGATTTATCCAGCAATGTAAAAGTGACCATGTTTGCCGCTGAATTTCAAAAGTATGGGGAGTTGATTAAAGCGGATGCCGTCCTGCTATTCCGCGGCAAAGTGGATCGCAGCCGTGAAGAGCCGGGATTCCGGGTGTATGAAGTTTTAACTCCGGAGCAGGCAGTGCAGAAACTGGCCCGAGAAGTACTGATCTGTGTTGACGCTCAGGCGGTGGAGGCGGAATCCATTGCACGCCTGCGTGAGGCGTTGCAGCAATATCCCGGCCGACTACCCGCCAAAATCCAGCTGACCGCGCCGGATTCCGATAGGCCATTCAAGGCCACGCTGACGCTGGGCAAAACCGTTAGCTCATCGGCCGAAGCGCTGCGGCATTTTGCTTCCGCCATGCAGGATGCGAAAGTTCGACTGCTGGGCCCCGGCACCTACGTGAATGCCGTGCGTACAACATCTGCTGCTGATACGGCGCACTTACAACCGTCGTAAACCAGACGTCCGCGCGAAGAATTGCCCGGCCTGGGCAGATCAGTCGGAGAGAATACCGGGGTTGCCTGGCTGGCATGCCGGGCAATCCGCCCGGTGAATATCAGACGTATGAGATACCGTCCATGATTATTATTGATGCCTACAATTGTCTTCATGCCGGAAGTTCAATACCCGGACCGTGGCATGGTTTTTCTTTACGCGAATTATGCCGGTTAATAACCAGGCTGGATAAGAAAATAGTGCTGGTGATGGACGGATCGCCGAAACCGGATGAACCCACAGCAGCTGAATTTCCCGATGTTACGCTGGTGTACTCCGGACGCGGAGTCTCGGCGGATTCAGTAATTATTAACATGGTCAAAAGCAGCACTGGCGCACGGGATATTACCGTGGTAAGCAATGACCGGGCTGTTAAAGCCGGAGCGCACCGGGGCGGGGCTAAAATCATGTCCTGCGAAACCTATTTGAACAACATGCTGCGGCGTCGGGCGGCTCGGCGAATGCGTTGGAAAACCGCCGAGCCAGAACGAAAAGCCTCCGGCCTGAAACGGGAAACGGACTATTGGTTGCACGAATTCGGCTTCGATTCCATTGCCTGTACACATAAAGAGCAACAACGCCCAGGCGCACATCCGGATGCCTTTGGCGAAGTGAATATCGAAGACCTCAACATGGAAGATATTTTGCGACGACGTCCGCCGCCGGCGCGATAAATAAACCGTACTGGGACCGGCATGGCCGCCAGATTATTGCGTTCAGTTCGGGGGAGTATGTAACTTATGAATTCTCCGCCGTAATCGCCCAACGGCTCTCGCGAATAATTTTGGCCATTGACGGAGTTGATGCCAATGGGACGCCAGCCAAAGGCGATGCTTAACCTGGTGCAGCTGGGCATCATCGGGGGCTATATCCAGAGCTTCCTGAAGCCAGTACCGGGCACGCACAAAATCATGCTTAGCCATATAGGCCAATGTCAGATTAAACATGGCGGAGCTATGCTTGGGCTGAATTTTAAGCGCCAATTTGCACTGTCCAATACCTTCCTCCAGCCGATTCGCCAGCAACATGGCCACCGCCAGACCGTGACGTGCATCCGCGTTATGTGGAGCCTGCTCCACCAGACGACGCATAGCCGCCTGCGCGGATTCAAACTGGCTCATATCCAGAAAAAGATTGCCTAATTCCAACAGCGTAGTATCGTCAAGTTCCGGCTGCGCAAGCTCACAGTTGGCGTGGTACAGCGATTCCGGGATGTTGTTCCGCTGATAATGCACCTGGGCAATTTGCAGATGCGCGCCGATAAAGTGGCGGTCCTGCCGCAGAACAAATTTGAAACGCTCCAAGGCCAATCCCCAGTCCCCGGCCTTTTTCGCCAGCACGCCGAGCTGATAGTGAGCGGTGCACTCATTTGGATCCAAGTCCAATACCTGCCGGAATTTTTCTCCCGCGGCTGTCTCCTGCCCCATTTCCATCAGAAGTTCACCCAGATCCAGGAGCGTATCAAGGTTGCCTGGATCCGAGCGCAACTCTTCAATCAGATGTGTCCGGGCTTCCGGAAGTCGGCCTTTGGCCCAGAATACATCGGCCATGCGGGCGTGAACCTGCGGATAATCAGCCTCCATTTCCAGCACCTGCTGCCAGCACCACAGCGCCCGGTCATAACGCCCCCGGCCGAATAACGCCAATCCCATGTTATAATAGCACAGCGGACACTTTTCCCGGTATTGCCGCGCCAGATAAAACATCTCTTCCGCCCGGTCAAAATCACCAAGTTCACTGTACGCGGCAATGCGATTGCAATAACACGCCTCCACGGACGCGTCGATGCGTTCCACACGTTCAAAATATTCGATGGCCTTCTGATATTTGCCTACCCGCGTGCAATCCGTACCGGCGGCAATCAGCGATTCAATATCCTGCGGATCAAGCACTGCCGCCCGCTGATAGGCGGTCAGAGCTTCATCATAGCGATCCATCATGTCCAGCGTAAGGCCCAGATTGAAATACCAAGCCCCGTTGTCGGGATTTATGGCAATGGCACGGCGCAATTCAGATAACGCTTCCTCCCATCTCCCACGCTCATAAAGTTCATGAGCATGCTCAACGCATTGCTCTGCTTCCTGCCAGTCGCTCATGCCGCATGTCGCTCCATATACTACATCTGCTATGCTAACAAATTGTACCGACGAATCCAAGCAACATCAGATTATCGCCCCCCGATACGCAGGAACTTCAGGTGTAATAGTACACAGCCCGACCACCTACATCGCCCGCTTTTGGCTGCGCCATAATGCGTAGGGGCCGCGCAAAATAAATTCATATTTTACGGCGCGGGAGTTTTGGCCGCCGGCGAGGCGTGAGCGACGCGCATAGCCCGCCCGCGGGTCTGTAAGGAGCGAACAACGAAGCCCGCGGCCAAAAGAACCAGCCGGAAAGTGCGAAGTTATTTTTGCGCGGCCCCTTAATGAATAATGAGTCATGAGACGGCCTTGCGGCCTTAATGAGACGTTACGCTGCGCTACACTTAAAAGTACTGGAGTCGCAATGGTTTTCTGCGCGTTATTCGTTGCTCGTTATCCCACAGCGGCACATAAATGTGCTAGCTAACTTTTTCCGGTGGGATAAACCCACCGGCTCGCATTTTCCCCGTCTTTTCTCCTAAATACTAAATGCTAAATGCTACTCCTGCATTATATTCATTACTCATTACTCATTCTTTATTGTTTATTATTCACAGCTATGGCCCCGTGAACGGTTACATGAACGGTTACCAGTGGCTCAACTTAGGAACGGGACCGTAATAACTTCCCGATTGGCATTACCATTGAATACTCCACCACCGTCAAAGCCGGTGGCTATATGACGGATGGTGCTCCGGAATCTACGCACCAACCGACGCAACGACGATTTGGAAGTTATTGTGCGTTAAGTTCCTTAACCGGCGGCATTGAGGCCAATTTGGGCTTTGGTACCAATCTGGTTGTTGATTCGTACCGGGCCACGCATACGATTACCTACAATTACAGCGGAAGCGGCAAGCTTTTCAATGCCAACTTGTCGTGAACCGGTATCCATAAATTCACACCCGTTCACGGTCAGTCCACCACGCCGCAGCCTGATGGCTGGAGATTGATTGTGCTGTTGTGCCCAGGAAATAAAATGACAACCGGTAAAAGAGGTCTGACCCGAACCTTCCAAGATGGCCATGGTGTCCGTCAACGGACCGCCCCAGAAACCACAATTGGTAAACTTCACCGGGCCGGCGTTTGTTTTCCCAATGGCAATGGATGGCGCTCCCATGAACTGACCATTTACAAAAGAAATACCGGCGTGGGCCTGATTACCATCCACTTGCACGGAAACGGACTTCGTGTTCGGAGCCCCTTCATCCGAACCGCATTGGGTAAGCACCACATTGGGTTCACCGCTGGGTGTGCGCACAAAGTGATACCCGATTTTGTGACAAATTGCGAAGCAGTTAAACATGTATTCCCAATCGGTGCGACCAATGCGGAAGGCGGTGGCTTCTTGGGAAGTAAAGGCCATGGTTGGCGCATCAGCCTTCCAAAATGGCCAGAAATGAACATCTTCCACGCGGCCGACATCCTCGCACTTATCAATAAACAGGCCGGTTTTAAGCGGTTGGCCATATAGGCCGTGAATATAGTGTCGCCCGCCGGTAACGGTGCCGCAATCCACCCCCTGCCATGGATTAAGCAATGTTACGTTCACCAGTGATCCATTGTCCGACAACTGACGCACCGTCCACGGATATTCCACCGGCGGATTTGGACACGTCTGTTCCGGATAAAAGACAGTCAATCCATATAATGTTCCATTTTCTCCCAGAGTAATAAACGGTGTGCCATCCGGTTTCCCCTTTCCACCTGTGGCCAGCAGCAAACTTCCTTTATTTTGGCCGGTATTACCGCGATTGGGAGCACGAAATACCCCTTGCAACGTAACATCATCCGGCACGTGGAGCGATCCCCGTACCAGATATTCGCCACGCGGCAGCAAGACCACATTTCCGCCTTGTTTTCCGGCGGTGTCCAGCGCTTTTTGAATAGCGGCAGTATCATCGGCCCGACCATTGCCGCGGGCGCCAAATCTATAGACATTCAGATACTTTTCACGGGAATCCCCCAAGTTTCTGCCCTCTGGCGCCGCCATGGCCGCAGCGGTGGTGCCCAGAAACGGTGCCGTCAAGCTCGCCAGCGCCATACCACCAAGAAAACGCCTCCGACCAAAGTTCCGTCCTGATTTTTCAGTTGGTAATCCAGGCCCATACGCCTGCTTTTTGGAATCCAATTGTATTTCGGACATGAGAGATTCTCCATATCATGTAATAACAATTTCAATCCGTGGCCATAATACCACACTATTCAGGCACAATGTGCCAGACCATCAGGGTTCCCGGTGCAATCTTCAGTGGCACACGCAAAGCGTTTCCTTTAACCATACCGGTTATGGGCTTGCCGGTGGCCGCGTTAATAATGCGGTATTTTCCCGCCGGCAGTCCCAACGCCTTGACATGAATTGTAACCACGCCCTTATAGTCTGATGCCAAACGCCATGGACTTACAGTTAGCCACGCCGAATGCTCTGCCACATCTACCGTAGGTACCACTTCCAGCTCTGTCGCAGCCGGAGTAAAAGTCACATACGCCGGTGCGTAGGCGGACAATTGCGATGCCTTTTTCAGCACCCGCCCGCCGTGGGCCGCGTACGTTGTTATC
>JAJZKY010000313.1 GCA_021803885.1 Planctomycetota bacterium | reverse complement strand
TGGCTTTTCGTTTCCGTTTTCCTTGGAGATCTCGGAGTCATCATCGTTCGCGTTCTTCGGTCCGGCTACCTTTGCGCCTCGAAGCAGCGGGTCGGCATTTGCCAACCATGGTTCTATCTGAGACTCGCGGGTGGCCCATTCAAGCCCGGTTTTGGCTTGAGTGGGAGCAGCGCACCTCAACGCTACCGGCTGGCGCGCGTCAGCGTGCATCCGCCTGGAAGGCCAGTCAGCGCCCGTCCGCCTCGCACCCCAGCGCTTTCCGCTCCGCCGCATCCTCGGCCGCGCTCGCTTCCGCATGCCCGGTCAGCTTCTTGCGCAGCGCCGCCAGCGCCGGAAAATCATACTTCCGGCACAGCGTCATCTCCCACACATTCCCCGTCTCGCGGCTCACAGCATACCGCCGCAGTGTCGTGTCCGGCCCCGGTGTCGAGGCCTCGCGCAGCACAATGAAGCTCGCAAACCCAGGCAGATAGGGCGCGCCCACATCCATCGTGTCAAACTCAATCCACTGGTTGTTCAGGTCGATGTGCTCGTGCCTCGCCACCAGCCGCGCCAGTTGCCGCGCCTGCCCCTGCGTCAGCAGACGATGCCTCGCCGCGAGCGCCGCCGGGTTCACCATCACCAGCGCCGCCGCCACCGCCATCACGCTCAATCTCAAAGACTGCTTCATGCCATTCCCATCACGCCACTGCCCATCGCAGCAACAACTTCCCCTGATTATGAACGTGATGTAAACCTGTTCTAACCAAACCGCAACATGGCGCTGTCATAATGATGCGGTGTCCGCTGCCTACTCGCCAACCTCGCACTCCGAGCACGTCGTCCCCCACTTCCATGACGAAGCCCTGCGGTTCCTCCGCGGCCTCCGCCGCAACAATCGCCGCGAGTGGTTCGAGCCCCGCCGCCCCATCTACGACCGCGAAGTCAAAGCCCCCATGCTCGCCCTCATCGAGGCCGTCAACGCCGGCATGATGGACTACGCCCCGGATCACATCCGTCCCGCCAACCGCATCATGCTCCGCATCTATCGCGATACCCGCTTCTCCGCCGACAAGTCGCCCTACAAGCAGCACATCGCCGCCTGGTGGGGCCGCTCCGACATGGAAAAAACCTCCGGCGCAGGCTACTACCTTCACCTCAGCGGTACTGAGATGATCCTCGCCGCCGGCGTCTACATGCCCGCCAAAGACCAGCTCCTCGCCATCCGCCGCTACCTCCTCGATCGTCACCAGGAGTTCCGCTCCCTCATCGAAAATCGCGCCCTCCGCCGCCGCTTCAGCCTCCACGACCCCAACGCCCTCACCCGCGACCCCAAAGGCTTCCCCGCCAACCACCCCGCCGCAGAGTACATCCGCTGGCGCCAGTGGGGCGTCACCGCCGCCCTGCCCGCTGAAGCCGCCCTGCACTCGGCCCTCCCGCGCACTGTCGCCGCCTACTTCACCCTCGCCGCTCCCCTCGTCGATTTCCTCAACCGCGCCATCGCGCCGCCCTCGGCAGAAAACTGCCTCAGAAAGCCCTCTCTGCCACCCCTCCCGCTCTACTAGCCCAGCGCCACTCCGGTACCCCATCCTTAGTCCGCTGTTGGCGACAGATCGCACTGCACCCTCCCCCCTGGCAGTCATTGCCGGGCGAAGGCGCCGCACGCCGGTGCGGAGAAATCTGCGCTTCCATCCGCATCCCCGGACCCTCTCTCCGCCCTCCCTGGCCTTTCTTTGCGTCCTTTGCGCCTTTGCGATAGATTTTGCTTTTCGCCCGGAAAGCCGCTCGGCCAGCCCCCTCCAAAGCTCCGTTTTTCCTCAAAAACAGGCCAAAAACAGCAAAAAACCCACAAAAACCTGTGGAAACCGGCGTTTTGCCATTGACAAAGCTTTCTGCAAGCCGCAAGGTAAACGGCGGAAGGTTCTCTCAAGCCGCATAAACACTGGCTGTTTTGAGAACGGCACCACCCCCTCGGAGAGCACATCCGCTCCGGGGCGGGAACGACAAAAAGATGTCTGGAGGAATTACCGTATGGCAACTACGATGACCAAAACCGCTCTCGTGCGGCACATGGCAGAGAAGCTCGAACTCACCAACAAGCAGGCCGCCGCTTTCCTCGACCTGCTCGCCGAAACCGCGATCAAGGAAACCAAGAAGAACGGTGTATTTGTGATCCCCGGCATCGGCCGCCTCGTCAAGGCAGAGCGCAAGGCCCGCATCGGCCGCAACCCGCAGACCGGCGAGCAGATCAAGATCAAGGCCAAGACCGTCGTCAAGTTCCGCGTCGCCAAGTCCGCCAAGGACGTCATCGCGCCGCCGAAGAAGTAACTCCAACTCTCTTCCTCACGCAGGATAAGGACCGCCCCGTGCGGTCCTTTCTTGTCTCTTCTATTTCCTGTCGCGCTGCCTCTGCGCTCAGCGCGGCTTCTTCGTCTGATAAATTTGTACGCCTTGCACCAGGCCCCGCTCGTGGAAGCGCGACGCGGGAGTGCAATCGCTCACCTTCGGCTGCGCCTTCGCATTCTTGTCAGGAAATCCCTTCGGAAACTCAAACACCCGCATCGTAAAGCATGTTCCCGAGCGATCCTGCGCCTTGCTCAGTTCCTCATCCAGTTGCTTTTGCAGCTTCGGAGTCATTGCCTTCAGCCGCTTCATCTCTTGCGGGCTCAACCCCTGCGCGCCGTCGACGCACTGGCTCAGGTCTTTCACATCCTTGCAGTGCAGTCGAAGACTGCTTGTGCCGATTCCGGCAAGTTGTATCGTGACGTTCTTCGGCGCGGGTTGCGCCAGCAGCGGCAGGGTGAGAATGGTGGATAAAACCGCGGTCGTGCATGCGGAACCCAACGGCGATAATCGCATACGCACCTCCATCATGCGCCTCACACACTGCGCCCATCCCGCAGCCTCTGTCAACCGCACATCAGTACCAGAACTTCACCTTCGGCCACAGCGTTTCCAGGTTCCCGTGCAGCCCCTTGCAAATCAGAATCGGCCCGCGCTCATACGGCTCCACCAGTGGATTCGTATCCCGCGCATACACCTGCACCGAATCAAACTCCTTCTCATCCGTCGCGATGCTGTCGCCAAAGATGATCATCACCTTGCCCGTCGCCCCGCGCGGTCCCCACAAGAAATAATTCTGGTGCCCGCTGATCGCCGTCGGAACATCCGGCCGATAAACATTCACCGCGCTCGCGTCGCCGTAATTCTTCGCGTAGATCACCGCTTCCTTGCGCTCCGCCGCCGGCAGTGACCAATACGCATCGGCCAGCAGATTCGCCTTGTGCCGCCAGTCCAGCATGTCCGCAAAGTACTGCGGCAGCGTCGCCGTCGCACCCGTCTCCATCTTCGGCGGAGCCAGATGCAGCCGCTGCATGTACGCAATCTCCTTGACGGGTGGCAGCACCGGCAAAATCGCCGGCAGCACCACCGCGGTCAGCGCCACGTTCGCAGCCACATACGCCGGAACCACCCCGCGCCGCAGCCACGCCTTCTTCAACCATCCATCCCATGCCGCCGCGCCCGCCGCAAAATACAGCGGATAAATCGCCGCCAGGTAATAGTCCTTCGCGTGCAGAATCATCATCAGCGGTAAGAACAGCGCATACGTCACGCCCAGGAACCGGAACGTCTTCGCCCTGCGCCCCGCCAGCAGCCACACCACGCCAGCAATCCACAACGGAGCCATCAGCAACCCAAGCACTTTCACTTGGTTCAGCACAAATGCCACCGGACCCACGTGCACATTCTTTCCGTCCACCTGGTCGTTGTGCAGCAGTTGCAGCGTGGCCCACTGGTGATGCACCTCCCAGATCAGATTCGGCAGCGCGATCAGCACTATCAGCGCAAACCCCACCGCAAACCACTTGCTCAGCAGAATCTTCCTCTGCTCGGTCAGCAGCAGCGCTGCCAGCAGGCACACCAGAAAGAAGACGATCGTCCACTTGTTCTCTATGCAGAGCCCCGCGGCTGCACCCATCACCACCCACCACCGCGCCACCACCGGCCCCGAACGCACGCCCCGCTCCGCCAGCCTTGCCAGCTCCATCAACGCCAGTGCCACAATCGTCCACAGCGCCGGCTCCAGCATGTTCGTCGAAATCGTCGCGTCTATCCCGATCACCATCGGAGCCAGCAGCACGCCCGTCATCGCCAGCGCCTGCGCCCAGCGGCTGCCGCCCATCCGCCACGCCAGCACTCCCGTCAGCGCCACCTCCGCAGCGCCCGCCAACGACGCAAACGTCCGGAACAGCGCCAGCGAATGAATCCCGAACACCAGCTCCGAAATCCGCGTCAGCAGCGGAACCATCGGAGGCTGATCCACATACCCCCACGCCAGGTGCCGCCCGCAAACAATGAAGTACAGCTCATCCCGAAAGATCCCGTACCCCGCGTGCTGCATCACCACCTGCCCCAGCGTCTGCAAACCATACTTCAGCAACCCAAACGCCAGCGCCAGCCACAATGCTTGCCGCAGCGCGCTCGACTTCCGCTCCCGCTGCCCCTCCGTCATCCCCTCAATCGTCACCGCCAAAACCGCACTCCCTCACGCGCACACTTGTACTTGAGTCCCGTCCCTACCTACGCGCGCAACACCCCATCAGTTCCCACAACCTTCTAATTCCTCCTCCAACACACGAGATCTGGATGGCCCATTCAAGTCCGGTTTTGGCTTGCGTGGGCATCGGCGCAAAGCGTCGACGCCAAATCTTCGTGGCCGATCTCTGTGTTCTCTGTGTTCTTTGCTGTGAGAGGTGTTTTCCCTTCACGCACCTTTGCGTCTTGGCGGTAGATTTCGGCATTTGCGTGCGAAGCACGCACCCACCCCGACGGCCACTATTGGCGAACAAACAGCAAAACCAGCAGTACAATAAACCATGCCGTACCCGCCCGCCCCCAAAGCCGTTTCCGACGCGCTCGCATGGGCCCACCCCGTCACTCAGGAGTGGTTCACACGCCGCTTCGGCACGCCCACCGAACCCCAGCAGCAGGGCTGGCCCCACATCCTCGCCGCCACACCCACGCTCATCTCCGCGCCCACCGGCTCCGGCAAAACCCTCGCCGCGTTCCTCATCTGCATTGACCGCCTCCTCCGCGAAGCCCTCGAAAACCGCCTCCCCGCCGGAACCTCCGTCGTCTACGTCTCGCCCCTCAAGGCGCTCTCCAACGACGTCCAGAAAAACCTCGAAGCTCCCCTCCGCGAAATCCAGCAACTCGCCCTCGAACGCGGCTACCTCTGCCCGCCCATCCGCGCCGCCGTCCGCACCGGAGACACCCCACCCTCCGAGCGCCGCGCCATGCTCAAGTGCCCGCCACACATTCTCGTCACCACTCCCGAATCGCTCTACATCCTGCTCACCTCGCTCAAAAGCCGCGAGCATCTCCGCCGCGTCCACACCGTCATCGTCGATGAAATTCATGCCGTCGCTGACGACAAGCGCGGTTCCCACCTGGCCCTCACGCTCGAACGCCTTGACGCCCTCGTCACCGCCGAAAATTCCCTCACCCCAGGCGCCAGCCTGCTCGCCCATCCCGCGCCGCAGCGCATCGGCCTCTCCGCCACGCAAAATCCCATTGAACTCGTCGCCAGCTTCCTCGGCGGCACGCGCAACCCCAACGTCGAAATCGTTCAGTGCGGCCGGCACCGCACCCTCGACCTCGCCGTCGAAATCCCATCCATCGAACTCGGAGCCGTCGCCTCCAACGCCATCTGGAACAGCATCTACGACCGCATCGCCGAGCTCGCTAATGAGCACCGCTCCACTCTCGTCTTCGTCAATACGCGCCGCATGGCCGAGCGACTCGCCTTCCAGCTCGCCGAGCGCCTCGGCCAGGAAAACGTCGCCGCGCATCACGGCAGCCTCTCGCGCCAGCTACGCCTCGAAGCAGAACGCCGCCTCAAGGCCGGCGAAATCCGCGTCCTCGTCGCCACCGCCTCGCTCGAGCTCGGCATCGACATCGGTGCCGTCGACCTCGTCTGCCAGATCAACTCCACCCGCGCCATCGCCGTCGCCATGCAGGTAATAAAGCAACGCGTGTTCGAAGAGCGGAAGATCGTTGCAGAAGACTGCAATGGCCAGCATGGTCTTTATC
>JAJZKY010000005.1 GCA_021803885.1 Planctomycetota bacterium | reverse complement strand
TCGGCGCCGGTCATGTCCTGCCGCTCACGAGAGGATGCGACATCAGGAACACGGCAGTTCGGCCGACCACACACAGCAGCGCGTGAGAGAAGCAGTCACCTTCGCTCGTGACAAGAACTTTGAACGCGAAGCTGTTGTCGATGAGCGGTTGCTGGCTCGGGACGCGCTCCGGCGAGGTATGGGCGAAATCACGTATCCGCAAGTGCGCGCCCAGCTCGCGACTCGGACAGAAACAGGGGAGTTCCAGGTCGTCGAACGCGCACGAAGCGCCGTGGCAAGACAATTCACCACGGCGAAAACAATCGGGGAAGAACGGGAAATTATGAACCGGATGCAGCAGGGAAGGAACCAGCATCCGCCGCTCCTTTCGCAGCAGGACGCTGTCACGGTTACCACCCAGCATCCACACCTGAATCCGGCTCAAAGAGTCGTCGTGCAGGATGTGCTCACCTCGCCCGACCAGATTCAGGGAATTCAGGGAGTCGCCGGCGCGGGCAAGACCACAACCCTTTCCGTCATCCGCCACGCCATCGAAACCCAGGACTACACCGTCGAAGGCTTTGCTCCTACATCCCGCGCCTCCAAACAACTTCGGGAAGCTGGAATCGAAGCCAGCACGTTACAGAGTTTCCTTGCTCGGGGAATCCAGTCGCAAGACGGCGCAATACAACGGCACTTTTACTTCGTCGATGAATCGAGCTTGGCGAGCACCCGCCAGATGCGGGATTTCCTCGCCCGACTCTCGCCCCAGGACCGCGTGCTCCTGATCGGCGACACTCGCCAGCATCAGGGCGTCGAAGCGGGCCGCCCGTTCGAACAATTGCAGGAAGCAGGAATGCGCACGGCAAAGCTGGACCAGATTGTTCGCCAGAAGGACCCGGCTCTCAAGTCCGCAGTCGAATTATTGGCCCACGGCAGAAGCGCCGCGGCGCTGATCGAACTCCGCAACCAGGGCCGTGTTCAGGAAATTCCGGACCGGCAGGAGCGTATCCGCACGGTTGCACGGATGTACTCCACAGCACCCGAAAGCACACTCATTGTTTCCCCGGACAATGCCTCCCGGCGCGAACTGAATCTGGCCGTGCGAGAGGAATTGAGAGCGCGCGGTGCGTTGGCGCCCGACGATCATTCATTCCGCGTACTCGTTCAGCGTCAGGACATGACCGGCGCCGACCGCGCCTGGGCCAACCATTACGAGATTGGCGATGTCGTGCGTTACTCGCGCGGCAGCCGCCAGATCGGAATAGAGGCCGGTGCTTACGCAACTGTCGTCAGGGTACAGCCGTCTTCCAATCTCCTCTCCGTCGAAAACGAAGCCGGACAACTCATCAGCTACGATCCGCGCCGGCTGGCTGGCGTGAGCGTCTACCGACCGCTCATCCGTGACTTTTCCGTCGGCGATCGCATCCAGTTCACCGCACCCGACAAACAACTCGGCGTCGCCAACCGGGATCTCGCCGTTATTGAATCGATCTCGCCCGACGGCCGCATAAGCGCCCGCCTTGATAACAACCACCGCATCGAGTTCAACGCCGCCGAGCACCGCCACTTCGACCACGGCTACGCCGTCACCAGCCACAGCGCCCAGGGACTCACCGCCGAGCGCGTCCTCATCCACGCCGACACGAGTGTCCATCCCGACCTACTCAGCTCCCGTTTCGGTTACGTGGCCATCTCCCGCGCCAGCCACGAAGCGACCGTCTTCACCGACGACGTGAACCGCTTGGGTCAACAGCTCAACGTCGAAGTTACTAAGTCCTCTGCCCTAGAAATCGCGCAGACACAGAGTCGCGGCCAGAATATAGGCGTGGGCATTTGACAGCCCGCCACAGCGGCTCTCCTCGATACCGGATCCGCTCCCGTACCGCCGTATAATTACTCGAACCTTTGATGGCGAGAACCGCGGCGCCGGAATTCCTCGCCGCAAATCACCGCCACTTCGATCACGTCTGGTGTCACCACAATATGCAACGTAAGAGGTCCCGATGCAGATTCAACCGCAATACTTGCCTCTGTCCGACTTGCTTGAACATCGGCTCTTTCGCATTCCGGAATATCAACGAGCATACAGTTGGCAATCAAAACAGCGAGACGATCTCTTTGAGGATATCTCGAAGGTTTACAGGTCCAATGGCGATGCGGTGCACTTCATGGCAACCATCGTCGGTCTCAGGAGAAAGAAGCGGACCATCGCCGCCGACGTCTTCTACGAGATCGAAGTAGTGGATGGCCAGCAACGCCTCACGACTCTTGCGATGCTGCTGAAGGCGATCAGCAAGGCGTTACGACACAAGGACGCCAAGCATTCAGACGAGATCGATTCTTTGCTAGTCAAGGGCGACGATTTGAGTCTGCTGTTGCTGCAAACCAATCATGACACCAGCCAGATTTTTGTCGATTATCTCCGTGACGGCACACTCTCGTCGGAGAAGCCGGCCAAAACCGCTGCTGATCATAACCTTATTATTGGAATTCATGAGTGCGAACAGTTTGTTGGGCAATGGACAACATCGACTGGAGGGTCGCTGCTTGACCTCTTCGCGACCGTCAAGAATCGGCTTTCCGTCATTTTTCACGAGATCGAGGATGAAGCACTGGTATACACGGTATTCGAGGTTCTAAACAGCCGTGGTTTGGACGTTACATGGTTTGACAAGTTGAAAAGCCTTCTGATGGCGCTTGTATTCGAGCACGGGGACAAGGGCTCAAAAGAGGAAATTATTGCCGAACTGCATATTCTTTGGACATCCATCTACTCGACGATTGGGATACGCCAGACCCTAAATAAGGAAACTCTGCGCTTCGCCGGAACTCTTAGGGCCAAGGACTGCCCAAGCAGGCCACTAAGCGAAGAAGACGCGGCAGACGTGCTCGTGTCCGTTTGTAAGAACAATCCGAAGAAGGTGGTGGAATGCACTAAATGGATTCTCAAGGTAACTCAAGCTGAGAACCAAATATTGAGCGATCGCAGGCTCGAAGCTGCTACGAATATCGTGCAAGCGCGATTGCTGGCTGTAGCGGTATTGTTGCGTCAATTCCCACCTGCCGACGAGGCAGCGATTCTGAAGGCCTGGGAGAGCGTCACATTCCGCATCTACGGAATGGCCAGAAGGGATGCCCGTACAAAGGTCGGGGAATACGTACGCCTCGCCTGGCGAGTTAACAACGAGAATTTGTCAGCAGACACAATATTGAAGCAGTTGAAAGGAATCGGAAAGGACTTTCCGATGCGGCAAGTGATCTCAGAACTCACAAATCGGGATTGCTATCAAGGTTGGACCGAACAACTTCGCTACTTCCTATACCGCTATGAGGAGCATGTCGCACAAAAAGCTGGGCAGAATTTGAATAAATCGACTTGGAACAGAATTTGGGCGGAAGAACCGTCCCGTTCGATCGAACATATACAACCCAGAAGTAAAGGTTCTGAGGACCGGTCGACGAAAGGTATCTATGTGCATCGTCTCGGCAATCTGACAATGCTGCCTCCAAAAGTCAATTTTTCGCTTCAGGATAAGACGCCCAAGGACAAGGCGGAAACATATGCTAATTGTGGTCTGCTAATAACGACCGATGTATCGAGATTTCTGAAAAAGGCGAAATGGGATCGTTCAGCAGTTGAGAAGCGCGAAAGAAGAATACTCAAATGGGCCAGCGCGGAATGGCAAGACTGATTTGATAATTCCTTGGGAACAGTAGTCTTTTGATGATTGGCACCCTCGACCTATGAAAACCAGTCACACGCTTCAGAGTTAGCGGATTGTGACGCAAGCATAAGCGAGGAACAGACGAGCCGGCGTTTCGCGTTCACAGTCCACGGCATCCGAGTTAAGTCCCGAACTCTTATCGAACAAAATGGCCCTCGCGTGGTCGACAGTTCTTCGATCAGAACCTTCGGTCGAGCCATCTAGGCAAAAAGCGACTCTTCTCCAGTTAATCCGATCCAATCGGCATTGCTCCTGCTCCGCGTCGTACACTAATAAGCGATCTCCGAAAGACTTGGGCCGGCCCAGCTTCGTTTCTGGGCCGTGCGCGAAGCCTTGCAATTTGGGGTGTCCAACCGCTGGGAGACTCGGCGGTGCCTAGGAAAGGCGCAACGACGGAATGGCGAACCAGTTCTTCGAGCACCCAATTCTCAATTCGCCTTACGAATACCCGGCTCGCCATTGGGAACTGGACCGGAGCGGCCAACCGACCCAGCAAATCATAGAGTCGCGGCGAACAGCACAGTTCATCACGCCAATCCCTAAGCCACGCAAACGAAAGGAGTTGCCTGAACAAGAGGAGTTGGGGCTAGACGATGGAACGGGCCTGTCCGGACGCGACCAAAAGTACGAACCGATCGCCGTCGTCATAAACGAACTACGTCAGCAAGT
Organism: Planctomycetota bacterium; assembly: GCA_021803885.1. The sequence continues at coordinate 19,485 of JAJZKY010000005.1, read as the reverse complement.
GGATCAATGGCGGCACCTGCCCAGCCCAAACGACTGGCTCGTGACGCCTGAAACGATACGCCTACTCCAGCACTGGCGGCACCACCAGTTTCAGGGAATTCGCCCCTTCTTCTGCCAAATTGAGGCGGTCGAGACGGCGATCTGGCTCACCGAAGTCGCCCCGCAGCGCCACCAATGGAAGAAAAAGTTTCTGGAACATCTGGCGAACGCTAATGCCGAGGCAAATCCGGGCCTAAATCGACTCGCCCTCAAACTCGCCACCGGAGCCGGCAAGACGACGGTCATGGCCATGCTCATCGCCTGGCAGACGATAAACGCGGTTCGTCGTCCCGGCAGCCCTCATTTCACTCGCGGCTTTTTGGTGGTTACGCCCGGCCTCACTATCAAGGATCGGCTGCGCGTCCTCCAGCCGAACGATCCCGATAGCTACTACTCTAGCCGCGAACTCGTGCCGCCCGACATGCTGGATGACCTCAACCGGGCAAAGATAGTCATCACCAACTACCATTCCCTCAAAATGCGCGAACGCATGGAAATATCGAAAGGTGGCAGGGCGCTCCTCCAAGGCCGCCATGGCGATCCAATCAATACCCTCGAAACCGAAGGCCAAATGCTCCAGCGCGTGATGCCGGATCTCATGGGCCTCAAAAACATCGTGGTATTGAACGACGAAGCCCACCACTGCTACAAGGAAAAGCCCGGCGACTCCGACGAGGAAGAGGTTTCCCGCGACGACAAGGAAGAAGCAGAACGCAACAAAGAGGCCGCCCGGCTGTGGATCAACGGCCTCGAAGCCGTCCAGCGCAAGATCGGCCTAACGCGCGTCATGGACCTCTCTGCCACACCGTTCTTTCTGCGCGGTTCAGGCTACGCCGAAGGCACGCTCTTTCCGTGGACCATGACCGATTTCTCTCTCATGGATGCCATCGAGTGCGGCATCGTCAAGCTTCCACGCGTGCCCGTCGCGGACAATATCCCCGGCGCCGATGTCCCCGTCTTCAGAAACCTATGGGAACACATCCGCAAAAAGATGCCGAAGAAGGGCCGCGGCAAAGCAGAGAATCTCGACCCGCTCAACCTGCCGTCCCAGCTTTGTACCGCACTTGACGCCCTCTATGGCCACTATGCGAAAACCTTCGACAAGTGGCAGGAGGTCGGCATCAAGGTTCCGCCCTGCTTCATCATCGTCTGCAACAACACCTCCACATCGAAGTTGGTCTACGACTACATCTCTGGCTTTTTCCGTCCCAATGAGGACGGCACCACACAACTCGTCAACGGCCGCCTTGAGCACTTCCGCAATTACGACGAGCATGGGAATCCTTATCCCCGGCCCCGCACTTTGCTGATTGACAGTGAGCAGCTCGAATCCGGCGAGCCTCTCGACGACAACTTCCGTAAAGCCGCCGCGGCGGAACTCGAACAGTTCCGTCGCGAACTGATCGAGCGCAGCGGGCAGCATGTTCAGGCCGAGGACATCGACGACGTGCTCATCCTCCGCGAGGTGATGAATACGGTCGGCAAGGAAGGCCGGCTCGGCGGCGAAATCCGATGTGTCGTTTCCGTCGGAATGCTCACCGAGGGCTGGGACGCCAACACCGTTACCCACGTGCTCGGCGTGCGGGCCTTCGGTACCCAGCTCCTTTGTGAACAGGTCATTGGGCGCGCACTTCGCCGTCAGTCCTACGACCTGAACGAAGAAGGACTCTTCAACGTCGAATATGCCGATGTGCTCGGCATCCCATTCGACTTCGCCGCGAAACCGGTTGTCGTGGTGCCCGTTCCACCCCGCCAGACCATTCAGGTCAAAGCTATCCGGCCCGACCGCGACGCTTTGGAAATTCGCTTTCCCCGCGTCATGGGGTATCGCGTCGAGTTACCGAACGAACGCCTAACAGCCAGCTTCACGAACGATTCGATCCTCTTCCTGACGCCGGAGCTTACCGGCCCCTCGCAAACGCAAAACGCAGGCATCGTGGGCGAGAGCGTGAACCTCACCGTTGCCCACCTGCGCGATACCCGGCCTTCAACTGTGCTTTACCACCTCACGACCTATTTGCTCTATTCCAAGTGGCGCGATCCTGGAGAAGAGGCCCGCTTCCACCTATTCGGGCAGCTCAAACGCATCGTGAAGGAATGGCTGGATACACGCCTGATCTGCAAGGGTGACACCTACCCAGCGCAAATCCTCTATCGCAACTTGGCCGACATGGCCTGCGAACGCATCACCGCCGCGATCACCAAAGGCACAGAAGACAAGGCGCCGATCAAGGTGCTGCTGGACCCCTACAATCCCGTTGGCGCCACGAGTCAAGTCAACTTCACCACGTCCAAAACCAGCCGCTGGGAAACCGATTCGCGCCGCTGCCACATCAATTGGGTCATTCTCGACAGCGACTGGGAAGCGGAACTCTGCCGCGTCGTTGAGAAGCACCCGCGCGTGCGCGCCTACGTCAAAAATCACAACCTGGGCTTCGATGTGCCCTACCGGCACGGCTCGGAGAGCCGCATCTACCGGCCCGACTTCATCGTTCTCGTTGAAGATGGCCATGGCGAGAACGATCTCCTGCACCTGGTTGTGGAAGTGAAGGGGTACCGGCGTGAGGACGCCAAAGACAAGAAACTGACCATGGAATCCTACTGGGTGCCCGGCGTCAACAACAGCGGCAAATTCGACCGATGGGCTTTTGCGGAATTCACGGAGGTATTCGGCATGGAAGCCGATTTTGCGGAGCGCATAGAGAGTGAATTCCAACGGATCGTCGACTCAAAGATTCAGGAGCAGGCTGCTCCGGTGATGCAGTAAAGGAACCAAAATGCCAAAGACGGTGAAGGAAAAGCCGAAGAAGATCGTCGAAACGCTTTTGCACAACGAAGCAAAGCGGCGCAATATTCCGACGGCCGAGTACCAGTCGGTGATGCGGGACGAGGAACTGTCGCCCATTCGCGTGTCTTACGAACGGCGCAATCGCGACCTCGACCCGCAATTGGTTTGGCGCGGCAAGGATGAGCAGGACTGGTCCGAACTTGTTGTGCCGGCGACGCCACTCTACATCCAGGAGAAAGTTCATCCCAAGGTTCTGATTGACGATCTGGAGCGGCAAACGAAAGCGAACAAGGCAGCAGCCGAACCCCAGTTCGACCTTTTCGCAAATTTCAACGGCCTTCCGAGCGAAGCCGCGCGCACTGAGTTCTACCAGCATGACGCGCACTGGTCGAACCGGATGATCCTGGGCGACAGCCTCCAGGTGATGGCGTCACTCGCCGAGCGCGAAGGACTGCGTGGCAAGGTACAGTGCATCTTTATCGACCCGCCTTACGGAATAAAGTTCAATTCAAACTTCCAGTGGTCTACAACGAGCCGCGATGTAAAGGACGGCAATCTCGAACACATTACACGTGAGCCGGAACAAGTAAAGGCATTCCGCGATACATGGCGGGATGGCATTCACTCCTATCTGACATACCTGCGGGACCGGCTAACAGTAGCACGCGATCTGCTCACAGAGTCAGGCTCCATTTTCATTCAAATTGGAGATGAAAACGTCCATCGGGTACGCGCGCTCATGGACGAAGTGATCGGAGAAGAATGTTTTATAGCCATGATCGCATTTACTAAAGGTGCCACCGGCCTTTCGGCAAGTGACCGCATGCCGGCTCGACTGGACTATCTTCTGTGGTACAGCCGCTCTAAAGGGACATCGGTCAAGTATAGGCAACTTTATACGCTCAAGAGCGATGAAGAAGATCCGAACTTCGCGTGGCTAGTGCTTCCTTCTGGCGAAAGGATGAGGCGGTCAGAGTGGCTCAAGCATAACGATTCGATACCTCCAGATGCTCGTGTGGGTCAAGATGTATCGATGACGAAGCCTGGGCCCGGTGCAAAATACGAGATCTCCTTCCAAGGTCGGACTTTCGATTCGGGCAAACGATGGTGGGGAACAACGAAAGAACAACTTGAACGCGTACTGAAAACAGATCGCGTCATTATTATTGGAAATTCCCTACGGCATCTGAGATATCTTAATGAAAGCGCGCTAACAGCTATCGGGAATCTGTGGGAGGGATTTCTTGGACAGACCGCTCCCATCTATGTTGTACAAACCAATACAGAGATCGTTCAGCGCTGCATTTTGATGACAACGGACCCAGGTGATCTCGTTCTTGACCCAACCTGCGGTTCAGGCACGACGGCTTATGTTGCCGAACAATGGGGTCGCCGGTGGATAACGGTTGATACCTCGCGCGTTGCTCTCGCCCTTGCTCGTACCCGCATTATGGGAGCGCGCTATCCCTACTACATCCTTGCCGACAGTCCAGAGGGGCAAGCAAAAGAAGCACAACTGCAAGGCAGAGTTCCGTCAGGCATGCCCACGTACGGAAACATTCGACATGGCTTTGTGTACGAGTGCGAGCCTCACATCACGCTCAAGTCCATCGCCAACAATGCTGAAATTGACGTGATCTGGGAAGATTACCAGACTCGCTCAGAGCCGCTCCGACAGCAGCTCAACCACGCACTCAGCAAGAAGTGGCAGGAATGGGAGATCCCGCGCGAAGCCGATGCGAAATGGTCTGCAAAGGCGAAGGATCTCCATGCCTCATGGTGGGAGCAGCGAATCGCCCGACAGAAAGCGATTGACGCGTCGATTGCCGCCAAGGCCGATTTCGAGTACCTCTATGACAAGCCCTACGACGATAAAAAAAGAGTCCGCGTGGCCGGGCCATTCACTGTCGAGAGCCTGTCTCCGCATCGAGTGCTCGCCGTCAACGAAGACGAAGAACTGATGGAGGCTGCCGGGCGAGCTGACTCCGATACACGAGATGCGCAGGATTTTGTCCAGGTCATTCTCAACAACCTGAAGACTGCCGGCGTGCAGCAGGCCCACAAGGAAGACAAGATCGTTTTTACTTCACTTACGCCGTGGCCCGGCTACTATCTGTGCGCCGAGGGGCGCTACGCCGATGCTGACGGCGTCGAAAAGCGTACCGGAATCTTCATCGGGCCGGAGTTCGGCACCGTGACCCGCGAAGACCTAATAGCCGCGGCGCGTGAGGCTGGCGATGCCGCCTTCGATGTGCTGATTGCCTGCGCCTTCAGCTACGACGCCCACTCCGCGGATTTGAGCAAATTGGGCCGCATTCGAGTGCTCAAGGCCCGCATGAACGCTGATTTGCACATGGCCGAGGATCTGAAGAACACGGGCAAAGGCAACCTGTTTGTCATCTTCGGAGAGCCAGACATTCAGATTCTCGACGCACTAGACAGCCAGATTCAGGTAAAGGTGAACGGCGTGGACGTGTTTCATCCGAGCACCGGCGAAGTTCGCAGCAACGGGCCAGATGAAATTGCCTGCTGGTTCATCGACACGGACTACAACGAAGAGAGCTTCTTCGTCCGGCATGCCTACTTCCTTGGCGCAAATGACCCTTACAAAGCCCTCAAGACAACGTTGAAAGCCGAAGTCAATGAGGAAGCGTGGGCCACACTGGTGAGCGACACCTCACGACCGTTCGTGAAGCCCGACTCTGGAAGAATCGCTGTGAAGGTTATCAATCATTTGGGTGACGAGGTCATGAAGGTATTCCGGGTCGGTTGATCAGACTAGACCAAACGCCGGAGTATGAACCGAAACGATGCCTCACCGCCGCAGCTTGAAAGGAAAGCACGTGGAACAGATCTCTTTGAGTGCACCAGCCAAGAGTCATCTCATGCACGTTGTAGATTCACTTGTTAAATCAGGATGGACCATACAACATGTGCCAGCCAACGGACGCCTCATTCGAAACGGGCAGAAACTCATGCTCAAGACTAATCGACAGGATCTCCGATTCCGCCTCTTCGTGTACAAGGTTACTGAGTCAGGCAGAAGCAGACCAGAAGAGCGCCGCATCGAAATCACATCAACGTACCAGAAGGGGCTTGCGAAGGCGCGTTCATATCCCGACATTGTTCTGGGATACGAGACAGAGCAGGACTTATTCGTAGGCGTAGATTCGGAACGAATCAATCATGGAGGCCCAACCGGTAACGCGTCGAGTTTTTTCGACATTGAGGGCCTGCATTCCGCGCATGAAGGAGCGATAACCATTCTGCAAAGGAAAGCGATGACTCATCTTTTTCGAAGTGGATTCGAATTCCACGCCTTTTTCGCGCCTGATCGATTGGCTGAGTATCTGTTCAATCGAGAGAATATTCACTCTGGATCATACGTGGGCGACGGTGAATACTCAGGAAAAGCTAGGCGAGGTCGTCACAGGACGGCAGGTCCGATTGCGCGATCCAAGGCAAGCGGCGACGTCCTCATTTTGGCCGGGCCGGCTAATTCGCGAGATCTTCGCGAATATAGGGTGAATGAAGACACCATTGCGACCATTGAAACCGGTGATTTTCCAAAGAGGGCGCGAAAGGCTAGAAAGATTACGCCAGAAGAGTTCATTGCAATCAAGCGCGTCATGGAGGCAAATGGAACTCTCGGGGAAGAGCTTGTTTTGGACTTAGAGCGACGGAGACTGAAACGTGCAGGCTTACCAGAGTTGGCAGAACGAATTCGATGGATTAGTCGCGAATCAGTTGGCGAGGGATATGACATTGTCTCCTTCGAGATCGACGGCACGAAGCGATTCATTGAGGTCAAGTCGACCATTGGGAATCAGATGCTCTTTGAGATGAGCAACAACGAATGGCAAACCGCATGTCGGCTCGGAAACCGATACTTCATTTATCGGGTTGCTTACGTAACGTCAAATCCCAGAGTATCGCGTTATAGAGACCTGCGGCGATTAGAAGACGGGGGGATGATCCAGAAGACTGCGTCGGGATGGCGGATCACTTTGAGGTGAATGGATGGAGTATCGGATCGCAGACACATTCACAGACAGCCTGGGGCGCCTAACTGGCGAGGAGCAAAAGATCGCCAAGACTGCTGCATTTGATCTGCAACTGAATCCCGCTCATCCCAGCCTGCAATTCCACAAACTGGAAAAGGCCAAAGACCCGAACTTCTGGTCTATCCGCGTTAGCCGCGATCTTCGAATCATCGTTCACCGCACAGGCACAAGCCTTCTACTGTGCTACGTGAATCACCATGACGAGGCATACCAGTGGGCCAAGCGACGCCGGCTGGAAACACATCCGAAAACCGGCGCGGCGCAGTTGGTCGAAGTTCGGGAACGTGTACAGGAAATCGCGGTTCCGAAGCACGTAGAGAAGAAACAGCCTGCGCCCAAACCCCGAGTCTTTCATAACATTTCGGAAGGGACGCTGCTTGCATATGGTGTGCCGCCGGAATGGGTGCCTGAAGTCTTGAATGCTACGGAAGACAGTCTGCTCGAAATCGCCGGCCACCTGCCCGCTGAGGCCGCCGAAGCGCTGCTGAATCTGGCCACGGGCATTCGCCCGCCGAAGCCCGAGCCTCTCGCTCCAGGAGGCGATCCTTTCGAGCACCCCGACGCCATGCGCCGCTTCCGCATTATGAAGAACATCGAGGAGCTTGCCCTGGCCCTCGATTACCCGTGGGAGCGCTGGGCAGTCTTTCTCCATCCCGAGCAGCGCAAGCTGGTCCAGAAAAACTTCAATGGGCCAGCCCGTGTTTCCGGCGCGGCGGGCACCGGCAAGACCATCGTTGCGCTGCACCGCGCAGCGCATCTGGCCCGCTCTAATCCGCAAGCCCGCGTGTTGCTCACGACCTTTTCCGAACCGCTGGCAAATGCACTGCGGGCAAAGTTACGTCTGCTCCTCACCGGCGAGCCCCGTTTGGGTGAGCGCATCGAAGTGTACTCGATGGACGCCATCGGCCGCCGGCTCTACGAACTGAACATCGGAAAACTGCGAATTGCAACCGCTGCCCAGATCGCGGAACTGATCCGGCAAGCTTCCAGCGAGATCGGCGAGCACAAGTTCTCGCTTCGCTTTCTGGCCACCGAATGGGAGCAGGTGGTCGATGGCTGGCAACTGGATGCATGGGAAGAGTACCGGGATGTGAACCGTCTCGGCAGAAAGACTCGGCTGAGAGAAGATCAGCGGAAACTTCTCTGGTCTATCTTCGAGATCGTGCGCTCCGGGTTGCGAGAGCAGGGACTCGTCACCGCTTCCGGCATGTTCAACGTCCTGGCCCGTCATTACGCCAATGGTGAGGCGCTCCCGTTTGAATTCGCCGTGGTGGACGAGGCCCAGGACACCAGCATCGCACAGATTCGCTTTCTGGCGGCCATCTCGGCGCGTAGGGCGAATGGCCTCTTCTTTGCCGGCGACCTCGGGCAACGCATCTTCCAGCAGCCATTCTCATGGAAGGCCGCGGGCGTGGATGTGCGCGGGCGCTCGACCACGCTAAAGATCAACTACCGGACCTCGCACCAGATCCGGTTCCAGGCGGATCGTTTGCTTGATCCGCAAATTGCCGACGTAGACGGCAACATTGAAGAGCGCAAGGGTACGATCTCGCTGTTCAACGGCCCGGCGCCCAAGATTGCCGCGTGCCCATCAACCAACGTCGAAATTGAGACTGCCCACCAGTGGTTATGCGCCCTCATCGGCGCAGGGTTGCAGCCTCACGAGATCGCGCTGTTCGTCCGCTCCGCCGCTCAGCTCGACCGGCCCAAAGCGGCGGCAGAGAAGGCGGGGCTGAATTTCAAGGTACTTGACGATCACGTGGAAATTGCGCCCGGTTTGGTCTCCGTCAGTACAATGCACCTAGCCAAAGGGCTGGAATTCCGCGCCGTCGGCGTGATGGCCTGTGATGACGAGGTAATTCCGCTCCAGAAACGGATCGACGCGGTAGCAGACGAATCGGACCTCGAAGATGTCTACAACACGGAGCGGCATCTTCTCTATGTCGCCTGCACACGCGCCCGCGATCATTTGCTGGTCACGAGTACCGAACCCGCGTCCGAGTTTCTGGAAGATATGCTGTCGCGACAAAACTCGCGGCAAATAAAGTGAAGATCGTGCGGCCCGCGACCCGTCTTTCAACTGTTAGGTCAAGCTCGCGCTTCTGATTCTCCAAATCGCGCCGCTTGCGCATGAAATCCGCCTGCACTTTCTGCGCTTCTCCCAACTTGTGGTCCCGTTGTCTTAGGGTTTCGTGGAGTTCAGCGATTTCGTTTGCCTTCCGTTCAAGATCGGCAGCGACACCAAGCTTCGCCTTTCGCGATTCCTTTTCGACAATTATCAAACGCTCTTGACGCATTCTTTCAGCCACTTGGTCATCCAACGTTTGCTGCGCATTCTGAAGATCTCTCTCGCGCTGGCGAAGCGACGCGTCCTGTTGACTATATTCCAATTCCTTCTCAGCTAAGCGCTGCTCGTAATCCTTACGGGTGGGTTCGATCAGGGGAGCACCGAGCTGTTCGGTCAACCTAATCTCCGTTTTGCATTTCGGACAAAAAATGATCGGATCCGCCATATGATCAGCCTTTCGCCGAACTACATCCTTGGCCGTTGTACCTAATCATCTGGTAACGGTATACCACGCCAGACCAAAGAATGGCGGAGCATGCACGTTCAATAAAGAGATTTGGGCTTTGTCAGTAACCGCCGTCTTCTCACTGGCATATAGCAACATCTGAAGTCGCCCAATTTCTTCGTTCGTCTGAGCGCTCCCGCTTCAGGCAACGGTCTAGCCGAGGTGGGAAGAACCCGTCAAGGGTCTCCACTGCGCTGCGATGAACGCCACAGAACGGCGCCCTTGACCGAACCTTCCCGCCTCCGTCCGTTGCAGAGCCATGAAGCGGGAGCACTCAACGAAAAAATTTGGTTGGGGTGCTCTTCCGTTTCGGACGCCAATTCGCCCCACAACGGGCAACAGAGGAGCATCGATATGCCATTCCCCATCGCAGCAACCACGGCAGCCAACGTCAGCAACAGCGCAACCCGCAGCCGCAACGCCGCGCCGCACAGAAAAAATGCGGCGCAGCGAAGCCGCAGCGATTCCCCCTACCAGCAGCGCACCACGCAGCGCGACAACCCCACGCAAGTGCTCATCAAGCAGGCCGTGGATTACCTCATCCAGCAGCTTGAAGCAGGCAAGAGCGAAACCCTTACCGCCTACCTGAATGCAATGGCCCGGTTCCACTCCTATTCCTTTGGGAACATTTTGCAGATCGCCAGACAGCGCCCGACAGCCACGCGCGTGGCGGGCATCCGCACATGGAACGAAATGGGCCGTTTTGTGAAGAAGGGCGAAAAGGGCATCCAGATTCTCGCTCCCATGACGGGTTATCGGCGCAGAAAGCACGGCGATGGCGACTCGGAACAAGAACCCGAAAGCAAACCTCAGACTGTCTTAATCGGTTTCCGCGCAGTGTACGTGTTCGATGTGGCGCAAACCGAAGGCGCGGACCTGCCCGAATTTGAGCACAGCATCAGCGGCGAAGTGGGCGAGAACCGCGACAGGCTAATCGATTTCCTCGCGCAGCAAAACATCGCGCTCGAATTCAACGAGAAGATCGCCCCCGCTCTTGGCGTCAGCTACGGCGGCAAGATTGCTCTGCTACCGGGGCAGTCGAAGGCCGAGGAATTCGTCAGCTTGGTTCACGAGACGGCACACGAGCTATTGCACAAGGCCGAGCGCCGCACCATGACGACGCAGACCGTCCGCGAAACCGAAGCCGAAGCAGTGGCTTTCATCGTGGGCCAGGCCGCTGGCTTGGAGATGGGTAACGCTTCGAGCGACTACATCCAGATGTACGCGGGCAACGCAACGCTTTTGGCCGAAAGCCTTGAAGTCATCCAGCGCACCGCCTCCACCATCCTCCGGGCCATCCGCCCGGAGGAGGCGGCACCAGCGGAACAGTTCGCAGCGGCCAGCTAGGCCCCAAGTTTTGAGCGGGTGCGCTCAGAGTGTGCCCGCTCTCCCGTTCACGCTCGACAACCCGAATAGGAGATTCCGAAATGACCACCGCAGTTGAAACTCAATCCGAATATCGTGACCTGCCGATCCTCAGTCTTACCGAATCGGCATCCAACCCGCGTCGCACGTTTGATGAAGCGGCCCTCAACGAACTGGCAGAATCGATCCGCAGCCAGGGCGTGCTTTCGCCGCTCTTGGTTCGGCACAAGGACAACAGTTACGAGATTGTAGCCGGGGCGCGCCGTTACCGCGCGGCGCAACTCGCCGGACTCGATTCCGTTCCCGTCCGTATTGTGGAACTCACCGATGCGCAGGCACTCGAAACCAGCATCGTTGAAAACTTGCAACGGCGCGACGTTCACCCGCTAGACGAGGCAACCGGCTACGTCTCCCTCTTGCACCTTGACTACACCGTGGAGCAGATCGCGGCCAAGTGTGGCAAGTCGCCGGCATACGTTGCTTCCCGCGCCCGCCTTGCACAGCTTGCGCCGGCAGTCACCGAAGCCTTCGCCAAAGACGAAATCGGCGCAGGGCACGCGCTCTTGCTGGCAAAGTTGCAGCCAAAGCAGCAGGAGGAAGCACTCGCCGCGTGCTATCAGGAATCATACTCGAACGGCAGCAAGCCCAAGCGCATTCTGCTCCCAGTTCGCCATCTCCAACAGTGGATTGAGCACAACATTCTGCTGGAGCTTGCCACCGCCCCCTTCTCGAAAGAAGACGCGCAGCTTGTGCCCGAAGCCGGTTCCTGCGTTGACTGTCCCAAGCGCACCGGCCATAACACCCTGCTCTTTGCCGAGATTGGAGCCAGCCAGCCCGATTCGTGTAGCGATCCGAAATGCTACGCGGCGAAAATCGACGCGCATGTAAAGCACACTGTTGCCGCCAAGCCCAACCTCGTACAGATCAGCACCGCCTACGGCAAACCGGCCGAAGGCAGCCCGGTCATTCCGCGCAACAAGTATGTCGAAATCCGGCAGGACAAGCCGAAGAGCAAAAATGAGCGGGACTGGCCGGAATACAAGACTTGCAAGTACACAACCGAGGCAATCGTCATGGAAGGCACGGAAAAGGGCGAAACCAAGCGGGTGTGCACAAATCCCGATTGCCCGGTCCATCATCCGAAGCGGCAAAATCAGCGCAACCACGCCGACGCTGCATTCAAGGCCGAGCAGGAGAAACGCCGCCGCGAAGAGGCTATGGCGCAGGCTACCGGAATGCGCGTGCTCAAAGCCATCCGCGATGCAGTTCCCGTTCGCCTGATGAAGCGGGACCTGCTATTTCTAACCGAGCGGCTCACGGCGATGCTGGACGAGCGGCGCCTGTCGGTTCTCATCCGGCAGCACGGCATCGGCAAGCCCAAAGACGACGCGGCCCCAGCGAAACTGCTGGCCGCTTTTCTGCCCAAGGCTGAGGAAAGCAAGTTGGGCCGCATCTTGGTAGAGACGGTTATTCTCCTGTCCATGCACAACCAGACCGACGCGGCGAAGATTCTCCGCGATGCCGCACAGGTCTACAAGGTGGACGTGGACGCCGTCTCCGCGCAGGTTAGGCAGGAATTCGTGGCAAAGGAGAAGTCCAAATCAATCAAGAAATCCGCGCCCAAACCGCAGCCGAAGCCGGGCAGGAAAGCGGCTGCTTAATCTTCAATCAATCGCGGCATTTCACGGAGCCAGCAAGTCCGGCTCCACATTTTTGTGCTGCCGCCCGTCTGCCCACCCTCAAATGATGCCCGCGCCAACGCAGGCGTCAGGTTTGACCCACCCGACGGGCACCATCTCCGCCACGGACGGATTACAGTCGGGAAGCCCGTTTACCAATACGTATCCTACGTTCGTCAAGGAAACCATTCTGGGTGAGTGATTTGCCCCGAAGGCACCAATGGAACCGCAAACTCAGGATCAGCGGCTATAATTCCAGATGCAGTTAGGGAGGCTGCTTCGATTGAACGCGAGAATTGCGAAGGCCTTGGCTGAAGACACCAGGCGGAACCGAACGGGAAGCGAGTCAGTTCAATTCCACGATGATGATGCGGTCTATACAGTTTCGATCCAAGTCGAGAGAGTATTGCAAAAATCGATCCGCGAGAGCAGAGGTCGAGTTTTGAGTATGAGCGGCGGCGCACCAGGGGATCCGTGCGGGTGCTGCGGCGGAAGCGGAAGAGCATAGACGTGGATCCGAATGTGGTAATTGCCATAGGAACGGGGCTGGCCGCTATCGCTGCGGTGGCGGCAGCCATCATTAGCGTGATCGTTTACAAAGGTCAAGCGAAGCTGTCCCGCGACCTGGCACGAGAGCAGAGCGCAACATCCCAGCAAATCAGCAGTGATCAGTCTGCACTTTCCCAGAAGATTCACGAGAGCCAAATGCTTCTCAGCCAGCGGCAGCTGTTGATCCCTCTCTGGACTCATATGTCCGTTCTCAGGCATATAAATCCCGATAATCCAATCGAGCCGGATGCCCTACAACTCGTGAATACGCTTGAACTAGTGGCGGTTTCATGCGAGGGCGGGATGGTCGACACCCAAGTGATAAAGCGCGTTTTCCGCGATCTCTACATGCAGTTTTATGAAGAGATCAATGCGGTCAAAATGCTGCCAGGACGGAAAATATCTGGCCCCCAGCTTCTCAATGAGAATCGCGCCGCAATGAAATTCTATCGAGAACTTCAGGATGAACACATCAATCGCGATAGGCTCGACTAGCGGCATCCGCAAGTTTCAGCCGGCATCTCGGAAACGTGTCCAATCCCCGCTTACGGGGACTGATCATAAAGGCGTAGTCTGCCTCTCGCCGGTTTAGGTTCGCGGTCTCTCGGGTGCCCAAAGGTGAGGCACTTATCAGTCGTGGCTGGATTGGTTCCCTAGCACCCGGCCCCCCCGCCAACCTGGGAGGCGAGGAAATCTAGCCCTGCGTGTTCCGCTCTGGCATCTATCCCATGCTGTTGCCGACCTAGTAGCTAAAGTATCTCGGAATTAAGCTGTGAACCTACCACAGGAGTAGACTGTGTCCAGACCACGCAATAAGGCTAGTTCCGGATTCACGCAAGGCAGGAACTGCGCGACTGCTGCACTGCCCAAACCGCGGTCTACCGACAAGCTCGGCACTTCCAAAACCCCGAGGTGAACCTACCGTGGTTAAGCTAAACGTTGACTTCTGGCACGTTCTCGATCCAGAGGGCGACCCCATTGACCTCCACAGTTTGCTCTCCCCGCTGAAGAAGACTCCCGCAACAAAGCGGTTGCTCAGCCGCGATAGCGAACACTCTGATTACCTCGAAATTATGAGTGACAGCCATGGCCAGATCTTTGGGGCGGTATCCCGCGTACGCATGACGGGTCTACCGGGTCGCTTCGATCTCAAGACTGCCAAGCACAGAGAGCTAGAAATTGGAGAAGACGAAGGAATTGACGAGGTAAGTTTCTTCGTCTACGATGCGGGTCTGCACGTGATGACCACTCAACGGCATAGGCTAGTTCGGGCATCCAAAATAGAGACTGTGATTACCGACCTCACCCACCAGACGATCGAGCTTCAACCCGTACTCAGGAAAGACAAGTGGGCGCGCTTTGAAAAAATGGAGAAGCTCGGAAGCTTCAATCTCAAGCTCCGTGGGCCTGCGCACCATCCCGATTTTTCAGCAGAGATGGAATCGTTATCTAAGCTCCTGTCGGACGCGCAAACCCAAGCGAATGCCCACACATTCGAGCTCACAATGACCGCCGGGCGACGCCGCGAAGAAAGCCTGAACACGTCCCTATTGAAAAAACTGATGCGACGTATCAGGGCGGCAGACGATAATATCGAATCGTTGAAAATCAAGGGTCGGGGTGAGGGTCGGACAAGGCAAGAGGAAATTGACTTCATCCGCGACCGACTGGTGTTCTCGGCCGCCACCGAATATCAGGGACGCATTCTGGGGGCAGAAGCATGTCAGCGAACATTGCGAAGAGCGATAGAGGACCAGAGGGACTACCTCAAGAGCCTTCTATGATTCCCGTCCCAAAGCGCCGTTCGATCGGCTTCCTCGCGGAGGATTGGGCACCCCTGATCGTTGGACTGACGTTGGGGGTTCTGGGCTGGCATTATGGATACCTTCACCTGCTTTCAGTTTCCTGGGGAGGGGCATTCCTCGACAGACTGCTCACAATATCAGCCATACTCGTCGGCTATTTGATCGCGGTAATCGCGATCCTGCCGGCCGTTAATCAAAAACTGATTATCCAAAGGTTAAAGAGCTGGGGCTATTTCCAGATCCTTGTAGACTACTTCGGTTCGGCGATCTGGTCGTCTTTTCTCTTGGTGGGAACATCGGTCCTCCCATCCGTCCTCCCGTACTCGGTGAAGGCAAACTGGACGGTTGACGGAGTGTTTTCGGCCATCTGGTGGTTTATCCTCGGATTCACCGCTACCGCCGTGATTCGCGCAACTCGCCTCCTTCTCAAACTTCTTGCAGCCCATTAGTTGGCCGTATGCCGGTGCCCTACGTCTCCCGGTTTTTGAGACCTGGGATCAAGCTGGCCGCTGAACCCCACCACGGCATGGCGTGACCCTGCGGACCCGGAGGCGGGTGGCCACGATCTCGGGATCTCATTATTCACTGAGGGTGCACCCGGTCCCTCGCATTTCATAGAGACCGGGGATGACGGATGACTTGAGCTCCGCTCTCGATGCCCGAACGAAATCACTCCTTCTAAGTCGGCTCTGGACCAGGAATCTAGGCCATCCTGTCGCCGGCGACGCGCTCGGTGCTGTCGCAGAGGCGGCAAAACTGGGGAAGGATCCTGTCCAAGAACTTCGCACAACTCCTGCCGGTGCCTTTTGAGCTAAGCGGAACCCCAAAACCCGAGCGTTCGGATTCGCGTTGTTGCCGGCGACGATTTCTGGAATCGGCGGCATGATCTGAACCGGCGAGTGGTCCTCCTCGACCAGGAGGCGCAAGGGCATTCGGCAATTCTGAAAAGACCGGCACCGACCGCTCAACACCGCCCTCCGGCCGCGCAATAGCGATTTGCGGCCGGCAGGTACTGGACCCAATCGGAGGCGATTCCACGCTGAGCTTCCGCCAGCGGCATCCGCCCCGTTCTTACCTGATCTGCAAGATAATTCTCGACGCGGTCCTTCAGCTTGAAATAACGCTGATCGAGAACGACGCCGTCGGGACCGCATTGCGGCCAGATGTTGCCCAGCCCATCGGCGCCGCCGAGTTCCAGCGGAACCAGGTGATCCAGCTCGCAGACCTGACGTTTTTTGAAATTATGATGCGGCTCGCGAATACCGTACCAGGCATACGCAGCGTGCTTCTGCTCTTCGCTGGTTTGGCAGTTCCGAATACATCGCGTTCGCCATCCAGGATTTCTCAGATCGTCCACCGTGACAGACGGATTGATTCCGCCCGGCGTACATCGCGGATCGGGAATCGGATAGCCGTCTTCCATGCGGAGTCGGCAAGTACCGTTCGCCGGTTCCGTCCAGGGAGTGAGATAACTGGACTCGCACGATACGCCCATCGCCTGGCAGGACTCCGGCGCACTGTGCCGCTCGCCGTAGTGGGTTTCGGCCCCCGGATACATGGGCAACTCGTCTTGTTTGCGATGAATACGCGATGATTCGCGCCGCCGTTCAGGCCGGCGCGGCACGGGCTGATTGATTCGGTTGTAGAGGAACACCGCGGCAGCAATGAGCGCGATGAAAATGACGAGACGAGGAGTGCCGGAACCACTTCGAGCCATGCTTTCTCATCGTATTGCATCGAGGCCGGCGTCCGCGGCCGGGCCCATCCAGTGCCAGGGCAATCGCATGAACGTCATTTGAGTCCGAGGAGTTCGGCGCGGTAGTTGTCGGAGGTGGCGGCGATGAGGCGTCGGGCTTTGACGCCGCCTTTGCGTTTGACCGGGTCGAGGCGGATAAGGTTGAGAGTGATGTGTTTGAGCACTGCCAGGTTATGGGCGGAGTACTTGCTGCGGGCACGCATCTGGTCGTCATTGAAGATCACATCCATTACCCAGTGAAGGCGGTTCTCCACTGCCCAGTGGGAGCGAATCGTGCGCGCCAGCCGCTCAGCGTCGGGTGCCAAGCTGCTGATATAGAGGCGAGTCTCTCGCTGCACGGTCTGGCCTATCTGCCGTTCGGCTTCGAGTACGGCGAACGAGCGCAGGTCCTTCCATTGCTCTGGTTCAGACAGGCACTCCAGTTGGTCAAAGGCATAACAGCGGCGGGTTTCGATGCGGCCATGATCCTTCTCCACGGTTTCGGCAAACGAGTGTGGGGCCCAGCCGGGCGGATGAGCGCGGAAGGTGCGCCAGAAGTCGCGAATCGATCCGGCCAACTGCGGTTGGTTGTCCTTGATCGCCAGGACATAGTCAGCGCCGCGATTCCGGATCGACTCGGCAATCTGTACCTGCGCGCCGATCGCGTCGATCGTCACTGTGCAGCCGCGTAGTGCCAGCGTGGATAACAACTCGGGAATGGCCGTAATTTCGTTGGATTTTTCTCGCGTGGCCCGTTGCCCCAGCACCAGGCCCGCCCCGGCTGCAAACGCCGATACCAAATGCAGCGCCGTAGCATCCACGCCGCCCGAACGCCGGCTGGTCTTGCCGTCGATGGCGATCGTCTCCCCGCCCAGAGCCGGCAAAATACTCGATACCCAGCGCCGGAAAGCCGCCTCGAACTGGCCCGGATCGATCAGCCCGAAGATGCGCCCAAAGGTATCGTGTGCCGGGATGCCATGCTCCAATCGCAGATACTTACGCAGCCAATCCAGCTTCTCGTTGGCCCACAATTCAATTTCGACAAACGTCTCCGCGCCCACCAGAACCGCGTTCACAGCTACGACCAGCAACTCCACCAAATCGTGCCGTACCTTGGCCTCCTGCCGTGGATCGTCAATCGACACAAACACATCCGCCAAACGAAGACCGCCCGCTGCTTCCATATCCACCTCCCTGGAAACAGCAAAGCGGCACCCGCTAGAAAAAACGAGTATCAACCCAGATGCCGTATCAAACCAGCTACCTCGCGTTCATGCGATTGCCCTGCATCCAGTGCTCACTCTGCACAATTTTCCTAAAAGGTGGCGCCGACATTTGCGATTCCTGTCGTGTCGATCGCGACTGCCTGCAAACCAGTCACCGTACTTCCAACTGTAAAGGATCTCCGGAGACAAACTGTAAAGAATGTCCTTGCACTTGACAATCGAGGCACCTGCTGCGCCCGGCCCTTTATCGGAAGCACCTACCGTTGAATAACGACAGTCTGCGCCAGGGACGGACACGGATTGTCCTACGATGTCAGCCGATGTTGGTTAAGTTTCGTAGTCACGAATCGTCTGAGGAGTGCCAACGCCGCCGGCATCAATTCGCTGCGAGTTTCGCCGATGGAGTTGGATTAGTGCGCGCAGCCTCGGCCGCCTTGTGCGCATACTTGCGATGATGCGCAATATGACCCATGTGGTCCACTTGGCTGATGTAGAACCCGCGCGGCAAGAAGGGATTCTGGCCCTCCATCAGTGACTGTGCGACGCAACTGAAGAAGAACATCGCAGACAGCACTAACCAGATGATGACTACCGGCTTCCAGGGAACGAGGATAAGCATAGCGCGACCTCCGGGGAAGAGGGGACAACTTGCGCCTTGACAGTATTGTAGTGCCGTTTTACTCTTCCTTGAATTGCAAACTTCCCGTTTGGCGGTGACACACCCGGCCTGTGGCCGGTCAGCCATATTTATCTAATGGACGTATCAGAGTTTAAGGGTTCGCTTGGAAAATCCGGCGGAAGGTTATCGCCGCAGTGCTTCTTAATCTCGATCAAAAATCGAGCTCGGTCCGGGTACACGTTCGTATAAAGAATTCTGCTGCGACCGGGACCGATCACCGTGATTGCACTACCCTTTTTTTCGGCATGTATTTCTTGGACTTCAGACCATCGGATCTTCTTGTTGCGCCAGATCCAGTTGCGCTCTTCGAGAGCGTCATTTGTCACCATCAGGACTCCGGGGAGCGATAACATACCCCCAATCGCAGCGATTGAAATCATGGCACCGGTCAAAAATTGCAGAGAGAATTGAAAGCCTGTCCGGAGATAATTGGAGCCGAAGAATGCGAACCTCACCAGAATGTATATCCACGCAGATACGAACCACCAACGTGGCAGGAACCGGACATTTCCGTTCCCGCAGAGCTTGGCATATCCACTGTTCCTTTTGAAAAGGCCAATAGGAACAAGCACCAATGCAATCCAAAACAGCACATGAACAGCCCAACGCATCGTCTGGAAGATCATCGAAATATCATACGCCGTGAAGTTTTCGTAGTCCTTGGCATGGTCGATCCGACTCAACGGGCGGACTGTCGGCGATCGAGACAATGCCCCAGAGTTGCCAAACACGTCAACATCGTCAAAGGTAAGTATTGGCAGTAGCCGCCATCACTGTGAACAGAGGAATGCACCTGACAGACTGAGCAGCAACACGAAATGGATTGGAGGGCAGTCAAGGATGAGCCATACAGGGCTGTCGAGAGCAGCAAAACAGGCGCGGGCCAAAGGATTACCGTTGACAAGCAAACAGAGACGCGAGCGCAGAGGCGAGCCAACCGGCGACGCAGCGTGGCTTCTGCCTGCCACGTTGGTGGTTCGTAT
>JAJZKY010000312.1 GCA_021803885.1 Planctomycetota bacterium | reverse complement strand
ATCGAGCCGCGCCGCTCTCAGCGCCACTTACATGGAGGATGAAACGCCGCACGGAAGGCGCTGGATCTTCCAGGACGTTCATGCCGGTGGGGCGGCGGCGGTCGCCGGTATCGAGCCGGGTGACATCCTTCTCAGTGTGGCAGGCCGCGAAATCAATCCGCCCGAACACCCGGTCTTTCCCATGGGAGGAAGGACCGCGGTCGAAGTTGTCGCTCTCGAATCCGAGAGACGCACAGTGTCCGTCAATGTGGCTCGCCCCAAAGGAAAAAAACTTCATTTCATTGAACCCACGCTCGTCGAAGCTCGGCATTTGGAAGACTCCATCGGCTACGTAAAGATCGCCATGTTTCCAGGCATGGTGGGGGTCGAGGTAGCCAATGAGATCATCCGGGCAATTCGGGAACTGGGTTCAGTGGAGGGCCTCATCGTCGATCTTCGCGGGAATACGGGCGGGGGGATCGCCGCCTTGCGCGTGATGAGCCTGCTAACGCCCGGAAAAGTCCCGGTGGGATTTGCTCTGGATCGCCGACGGTTGATGGCCAAGCTCGAAACGGAGAAGCATCGTTTCCCGCGATTCTCGCGGATACCTGACTCAACGAGGTTTCTCTGGATGCTTGCGCTGCAGTTCGCTCCCGCAATGGTTCGGAAGAAGCCGGTCGTTCTCGAAACCGAGGGGCTGGGCAAGCAGAGCTTCCATGGGCGAGTCGTTCTGCTGGCAGACCGTCATACGGCAAGCGCAGCTGAAATGATTGTGGCGTTTGCACGAGAGAATCATCTCGCCACAGTTGTTGGCGAAAAGACCGCCGGCCGGCTTCTATCCGCCACCTCTGTCAAGGTGGGCCACGGTTTTAGGCTGGCCTTGCCTACAGGCGCCTATTACACATGGAAAGGATCGATTCTCGAAGGCACGCCTATTGAGCCGGATGAACTGGTTGAATTCGATTGGCGCGAACGGCGAACTGGCAAAGATGGTCAACTCAAAGTCGCAATCAATCGCCTCGAAGGTTCTGCGGCGCCGCGAGCCGGTTGCGAAGTTCGGTCCCAGTGCGATCAGGCGCTCCTTTGAGAGCTTCTTGTATCCTCCAGATATTCCCCGCGTTCGAAGGCCTCGGCTTCGCGCTTGCTCTCGCGCGTTCGAAGGAGTTCGGCATGCTTGGGCGCGAAGACAAATTCCTCTAGGAATTTAAGTCGGTGCGGCGATGCCCGGCGCGTGACGAGCAGATCGCGATGCTCCTTGCAGAATTTCTGAAGGGCGTCAAATTCGATGAGATAGCTTACGACACCGGTTCTCGATTCGCGTCGTACGGATTTGAGCAGACCCAATTCGATCCACCGGGTCGCCTGGCTGCGTCTGATGCGCAGGTGCGTACAAACCTCACGCAGGCTCAGCGCATCCGTGCTGAGATGCGTGTGTTCACGGCGATAAAGAAGGTTATAAAGGCTTTTCGCGTTATAGCCGAATCGAAGCGCTGCGGCGTGCACGCCGTGGTCCGAGATGTACTCGACCAGTTCCTCCGTCCTCTTCGGCTCGAAATTGTGCCGGGAGACAGAACCAGGGCGCTGGATCCCGTGTCTGGTCATGAAATCCCAGCATGCGCGCTCTTTCCTGCCGGTTAGAGCAGCCAGCTCCTTGCAAATCGTAACCGGGTGTTTGTTTTGGCGCATGATCTCGACAGCTTCTGGCGGAAATCGCCGCCACGTTCGGCGATTCGGTGCAGGATCGATAGGGGAAGAAGAAGGCATACCTCACCTCTGTCTCCATGTACACACAAATGGGCGAAAAGGAAGAGAGGGACAGCACTTATCTCTAACGTTCTGTTTCAACCTGGTGCAGGCAGAGAAGACTACAAAGACAAAAGCAATGTGGAAAACTGGCCCTCTATTCCTATAAGGCATTTTGTTGATGCCTTTGGTGCACATGTAATGAAATTTTTGTCGAATTCTCTTGACGAGTTGCCCGTCCATGATGAGGTTTTCACTGTGCAAGCAAAGGGTTGGTCCCCTTCTCTAAACTGGTCTGTCTTCCAGAAACGCCGATATCGGGCTAAAATCGACGCATCATCATGGGCTTCGGCCCGTTCGACGTGTTGAACCAAGCAGTGATAGCCACGAACGAAGAGCTCCTATGGATCCCCGGCCTTCCCTCCCCGCCGGCGATTACTGGTACCTGGGCTCGCCTGATCCGGCGATCGATCAGCTGTTTCGGCGAGCGTGCGGCCTCGCGTGGCCATACGCCGTCTATTGCGCGAAGTACTATCACAACGATCCCGATTTCGCGTACGACCTGATGGATGCGGCAGTTCAGAATGCGGAGCGGTATTACGAGCGCTTCGATGGCAAGCGAACGGTGCTGCAGCTCACTTACAGAATCACGTCCGTTATCAAACGGCTATCGAAACAGCGCGCCAATAGGGGTGAATTGACGGTCGGGTCGGTATCCGAGTTGGAACTGCTCGCGCGCAACTTTGCGGTCAAACCTGAAATCGAACAGGACGCGTTCATGGGGCAGGTCTTTGAGCGCATGACCCCGCGCATGCGGCGAATCGTCCTCTGGCGGCTTGCCGGGCACACCTGGCGTGAGATCGCGGATGAACTCGGCGCAGACCACATCACCGTGTGGCGACAGGCCAAGAAAGAGATTCTTGGACTGCTCGAACTCAAATCTGATACCCCTGACGCGGAAGAACGAGGTGAGAAAGATTAAGGGAAACACCAATCCCGAACAATGGTTTGTCGAACAGTTGCGCGCCTATACGCAACGACAGCCGCGGAGCGCACGTACTCCCGAATGTCCCGATGATTCCTTCCTGCGCGAATATGCGGCAAGGCCGCGGTCCTTTTCCCTCTCGGATCCCCGCGTGCAACACGTAACATCCTGTGGCCATTGCCTACCAGCTCTGCTTGACTTCCGCTCGACAGTCGCTGTCCGCCGCCCTTCACCGGCGCGCATCGCTGCCATCGCGGCGCTGTGCGCTGCCTGCCTCGTTGTCGGGTTTGTAATTGCCAAATACTGGAATCGGCAACCTTCGATCGTGTCGAATCCACCCGCCGGCCAGCAGGCATCCGCCGCTCTTGACCGAACGCTCGACCTCACCAACTATGGAACCCTCCGCGGAGCCGAAGAGCAGCCGCCAAAGCCGCCACTCAATCTTCCCGCAGCCCTTTTGCATGTCAACCTGATCCTTCCGCGCTTCAGCCAAGCCGGATCGTACACCATCATCGTGCTAGCGGGCCGCGAAGGCACGGATCGTATCGCCTTTGCCACTGGAACGGCGAGTATTGCCGGCAATCAAACGAAGCTGACCATAACGCTCGATCTGCGCCGGGCCAAACCCGGAAGTTATGTTCTCCTCACCGAACTGCGCGGGCAGGATGACTGGTACTCCTATCCGCTCAGGATTCAGTGAGGGAGTAACTCCCGAAACCATCAACCGGCTCGGCATCCCGCACCGCCGCACCGCCTACAACCACCCCGAAGGCAACAGCTACATCGAACGCTTCCACCGCAGCTTGAAAGAAGAGGAGGTCTAGATCAACGAGTATCAGCGCCTCGACCACGCACAGCGCTCCATCGCTCTGTGGATCGAGGAATATAATCACGACCGTCCACATCGTGGACTCAGGGGCCGAACGCTGCACGAATCCCGTGCCGCCTTCCAAGCCAAAACACTTACTTCAAACACGGCCTCATCTGTCTAAATCAGCAGGGTGCACTACAACTACGATCTGGCGGCGGAGAAGTCCGTCGATGGTACCGATACCCCTCACAGCCTCGTCGTTAACTACATATACTCGCTCCCCATCGGACGAGGAAAGATGATTGGAAACAATATGAGCCGCGCTGTCAACTCAGTTGCCGGAGGATGGCAGGTATCAGGGATCACAAGTCTGAAGTCGGGAATCCCCCTCGGAATCACGGGTGGCGGTAATTCGAACCTGTTCGGAGGTAATCAGCGGCCGAACGTCATAGGAAATCCGCATCTCGATCACAAGACCATCAATGAGTGGTTCAATACTCAGGCATTCGCTCCGGCCGCCCCGTACACCTTTGGCGATGTACCTCGTTACTTCTCAAACTTGAGAGCGCCGGGTTACGCGAATTGGGATACAGCCATCGAGAAATACTGGTACTTGCCGAAGGAACTGAGGTTGCAAGGCAGGGCGGAGTTTTACAACGTGTTTAATCATCCAAATTTTTATGCGCCGGACACAAACCTCACGGATGGCTCGTTTGGTACGATTCGTCAGGCGTTCGGCTCAAGGAGCATACAGTTTGCGATGAAACTCTATTGGTGATCTGATGCAAACTGCTTTGCGATCTTCAATTCGGGGCGCAGTACTTCTTGTTTGGTTCGCGTTTCTATCTGTGGGGAGTCTGCACGCGCAGTCTACAGACTCCGCCGCGGAACTGGAGCGCGCGTTAGCCCGTGCACGCTTAGAGCAGTCATCCGGACAGTACGCGGCGGCGGCAGCCGACTATGCTCGCGCAACCTCTGTTGAAAAGAAAGTTGCCGAGCTATGGGCTGATCGCGGACTGATGGAGTACCTTGCGGGACAAAAGCCGCAAGCGAGAGTCAGCTTGCGTAAGGCACTTGCGCTCAATAGCAGACTATTGACCCCTTTGCTCTTCCTCGGTAAGGTCTATGAGTCAGACGGCAAGCCGGAAGCTGCAATACCGTTGCTAAAGAAAGCTCACTCGCTGGCACCCGCAGACCCTCGGGTACTGGTGGCGCTCGGTGACGGTTATCGCGCAGCTCATGATCCGGGCGATGCTTCTCAGGTTTACACCCAGGCCGCCTTGATAGATCCAACCATGGCGGATGCATGGTTTGGACTCGGAGTGTCATCGTTATCACTGATTCAACAGGATGGGCGCGTTCTGGCTGAGAAGCACGCGACGAATGTGTGGACAGAAGCGCTCTATGCGGACGAGCTCTTCACCCAGGGGCGGTCAGTCGAGGCGGTTCACACATACGAGAAAGCTGTTGATGCAGCGTCTCCAATCCAAGCTGCCGACCTTGCCAAAACATTAAGATTGATGATTGCAAGACCTCTTATCTTCGGAGTCTCGCCCGACTCGGCGACCTTTCTTTCCAGTCTATTAGCAAGTCTTTCGGCAAAGAGCCAAGGCGTCACTGCGTCCGACTGTATCGAAGAGCCAAGACGCGACTCGATACCGGACGCGTTATTTAGGCTTCACGTCCGGACGATCTGTGAATATTGGCAGGGCGACTTCACTCGCAGTGCCAATAGCGCTTCAAGGTTGCTGGCTGCGTGGCCCGAAGACCCGGAAGGGCTGTACCTCTCGATCAAGTCCAATGAGCGGTTGGCCGTCGGCGCCTTTTCGCAGTTTGAGCAATTGGCTCCGCGCTCAGCCGCCAGCTACGACATCGTCGGTGATCTATACCGTCGCCGACAGCAACCGGACAAGGCTCTGAAGGAGTATCGCAAGGCTCTTGCTCTGGATCCGAATGACCCTGCCGCACACATTGGAACCGCAGCTGCGTACTTATCAGAGGGTAATTCGGATGGAGCGATCTCCGCCGCCCGAGCATTGCTTGCAGATCGCCCAGACGACGCGCGCCTGAATCTTTTGATGGCTGAGGGTCTAACAAATCAGCACGAATACGAGGCAGCAAAACCATATTTAAAGAGAAGCCTTTCTGTTCCTCCCGAATTGCTGCCACGTGTCCACGCATTGATGGGCAAGGTCGACGCCAATGACGGCAAGGTCGGGGATGCGATAGCGCAGTTGAAGCTCGCTCTGCCGTCAGACGAGGATGGTAGCATCCACTACCAGCTTTACCGGCTTTACCTTAGAATAGGCGATCGGGCCGCAGCTGACAGGGCGAAGGCCGGGGCTGTCGCGCTGGAACACCTTCAAATGAAGCGCGCTACTATCGCCATGGAAGAGACAGGCCAGGAGAATCCCTGACGGGCCATCCCTCTCTTTGTTTCTTTATTTCTCGAAAAATGGAGTTCTTTGAAGATGCCGGAGTGCCGCCCACGGGCCCGTCTCACCTTACTCTCTCTGCTTGTTTGCGTGATTTCGTTTGGGAGCTTGCTACCGCTGAAGGAAGC
>JAJZKY010000004.1 GCA_021803885.1 Planctomycetota bacterium | reverse complement strand
GGTTCGAATCTCGAACGTTCTTTCCGAGATTCGAACCATAGTTGGAAACCGTTCTTTCGTTGCTAGACGACCCAAGCTCGCACCTTGATTCTCAATCACTCTCGATGGCAACCTTCAGGTTCCACCAACCATGTATTCGGCCTGGTACAGCACCATGATTTCCTGTTCAAACTCTTCCCTCGCGGAAAGAGGCGAGGCGTCCAATCATTCAATCGGTCTCTTACTGCGACCAACGGGGCACTCGGACTGCCTCGCATGCGAACCGCGCTCCATCATCTGTCCGTAATCCTGCCCGGAGCGCAACATCCAATACAATCGCACCGCCAGCTTGTGCGCGATCGCCACCTTGGCCACACCGTGATGCTTGGTCCTCGACAGCCGCACGTACTGCCGATGCCAGCCTGCATCGTGCCGCTGGGCTGTCGTCGCAGCCTCCACCAGCAGCCAGCGAAGCAGTGTGTTGCCCTGCTTGGTGATGTGGCCCATCTGCTGCTGGCGCCTGCCGCTGGAGGCCTCCGACGGAATCAGCCCCAGGTAACTGCCCACCTGCTTGCCGCGCGGAAACCGTCTCCAGTCGCCGATCACCAGCACGTAAGCCAGCGAGATGACCGGACCCACGCCCGGATGGGTCATCAGAAGACGTGCTTCGGCATCTTGCCTGGCCGCGGCCTCCACCGCCCTGTCCAGCGGCTGGATCCGCTGCTCCAGCCCATCCAGCAACAGGAGCAGATCTGCCCGCCGCGCCGCATACCAGCCCGTCAACGGCAGCGCCTCGATCTGCTGACGGCGCTTGCTCGACCACTTCCGCGAACCCGTCAGCCCTTCGCTCTTGGCGATCGAATCCAACTGGTTCTTCAGCCGCGTCCGCATCCGCACCAGGCGGCAACGATGCATCAACAACTGCCGCTGCGCCTCGTTGCCGGCAGATGGCTGCCAGACAGAAGGAAATCGATTCTCCACCAGCAGCTTCAGGATGTGCCGCGCATCCCGCTTGTCGGTCCGCTGCTCGCGCGGCGCCGAAGCATGAATCGCGCTGGCGTCGCCAACCAACAACTCAAACCCGAGCTCGCCGAGCAGCTTGCGAAACCAGCGGTCGTTCCCCGTGGCTTCCACTCCTACCCGCACCTGCCTGCCCGCCAACGAACCGTAAAACCCTACCGCTTCTTCCCGATGGCCCAACCGCCTCTCACCGTACTCCCCGGTCTCCTGATCCACATACGCGATCTGCTGAAAACTGGGATGAAAATCACAGCCTATAATCATCATGCCCGGCTCCTTCTCCCGAGCTACACGGTCGTCTAGCAGCTACCAGTCTACTCAGCTGAAGGAGCCGGCGCTGTCATGTAATCATTCATCGCGTTCTTTGCGATGAGCGGGCGGTATGGGTCTAAGATGGGTTCATGCCGAGCGGCTTGAAACGGTTCCAGCAGGCGGACGCACTGCATTTCATCACATTCAGTTGGCTGGTGGCCCCGGTCCCGGTGACGATTCCAAACCATGATGAGGGTGGGCAGGTGGGCGGGTGGCCATCGATCTCAAGAGCTTCCTAAATCACGCTGAAGGTGCCACCGGTCCCTCGCGGTTGGGGACCGGTGATGACGGCATCGAACCCAGTCCAGCCTGTGGCCGGGCCTTTTTCGTTGCCGGGAGGCTTCGCCATGCAACCTCGCACATCCCGCCCTCAGTCGTTTTGCCCTGCTGCGCGTCGATCACAGTACTTTGCAGACGTGCGCAAAACAGCACACAAGGGGTTCACCCCAAAAATTTGTCAAGCCCCATCCGCCCCAACCCCCGCGAATCCATCAACTTGCCGTTGCAGGGAATTTCCGCCCCGCCGCGTACCATCAAAACATGGCCGCTTCCATACACCTCACTGCCGGGCCGGACAGGTCCCCGGTGCAAAATGTCAGGGGGATGCACGGTCCGCACCGCTCTGGCGCGCACCCACCCCCCTATCAATATTTTCTTTTCCACAGAATTTCTTGCAGTTTATTATCTTGCCAACCCCGCCGGCTAGTATTTCGGCATCGAGGGATCGATATGCTCGGCCCACGCGCGAATGCCGCCTGCCAGGTTCGAGACTTTATCGTAGCCTGATTGCTTCAGATATTCGGCAGCCCGCTGACTGCGCCCGCCGGCGAGACACGGAGGCGGCTGCGCTGCAGCTTATCGCATGAGTTTTCCAAGGCATCGGCAATTCCTCGGCGGGTCGGTCTCCACCGGAGCCCGCTTCCGCTTCACCGGTTGCGGTCAGAATGCTGTACAGTGGTCCTGCCGGTCGAGTAATTTGCAGCGAACGGCGAACAGTGTCTTATTCGGTTGTCTCAGCCGAGGGAGCCACCCCATCCTCCGGCTCTAAGGCGTGTGCGATAAGGTCTTTCTCATTCCGGACTACGATCAGTCGCTGCTACTTGCACGTGTTTGGGCGGCCTTCTTGATCCCTGCACTTGCCTGCAAGACAAGTAGAAGCGGCGTGTGAAAGCTTGACTTTCTTAACTAAGGCCCATCCCCCGAACTGCCCCGCAATCACCATCCCTATTCATCCCATCAATGTGATAATCGGCGGTGCCGGGCTCTTCGCATGAATCAACCCACTAAGAACCCCATCACCCACTTAACGCGAGCCACCGAATGCAGACCGCGATTCAAAGATCGCCATCGCCTCCATTTCGATCAGCAGGTCCGGGCGGCAAAGAATCGCCTGGATGCCGGTGGAGGCCGGAAGTCGATCAAGGCCCTGTTCGGCGAAGAATTGCGTGCGAATCTCATTGAATGCGTTATAGTCCCGCTCGATATCGCGAAGGTAGCACGTTGTGCGCACCACGTCTTTCCAAGTCGCGCCTTCGGCTTCCAGCAGTGCCGTGATATTGCGATAAGTACGCAGGGTTTGGGCGCCAAAATCGCCCTGGTGCACGGTCTGGCCGCTTTCATCAATGCTCGCGGTGCCAGAAATCAGCAGAATGGTTACGCCTTTGATGTCCAACCGCAGGCCACGCGAAAATGAAGACGGACGCGGATAACACCAGGCTTCGTTCAGAACATTGGGAGCACTGATTACCTTTTTATAAATCTCTCCATCGGCTTGCTCGATAGGAGCGCTCTCCACCATCGACTCCTGTACACTCATAAAACTCGCTCTCCTTGGTTTTGATTCCAGGTTTATCTGTCAAGCAGCGGCAGCTTTTTCCGGCCGGATCCGGAAGCCATCCGGATCCTTGCCCCGTACCTGCCGCCACCAAACCTGGAAATTGGGAACGTTGACCGTGACAATGAACAGCTTGCGCAGATTGCCCGGCGGGCATTGGAGCGGGCGCACGCCATGCCAGGAGTGAGGCGTGCGCTGGAAGAACAGGCTTTCATTACCCCATGGCTCCAGCTTGGCCGCCACCTCGAGATCGTCAAAGCTCGGCGCGGAGTGCGTTCGAAAACGCCGCCCGCTGTCGAGAATCAGAATCTCGCCTCCCCACGCAGGCTGCCAGTCCTGCTCAGTATTGAAGTAGAAGATATGGGTGGCAATCTTGCGGGCCGCATCGCAATGCGGCGAGACGGCGCATCCTTCCCATGCGTAATACCACTCAAAGGTAAGAATGAAGTTGTGTGCCCCCAGCATGCGCCGCAGGAAAGACTGGTACTGGGCGCCCTTAAGCTCCGCAATAAATTCGGCCCAGGGAGCGGACACATTCAGACTCGGACGGTAATGAAGAAGGTAGCGATCGTGCGGGGCCTGTCCGTAAGCGCGCTTGATGCCGACCATGCGATTAAAGCCCCCCACATCGGGCAAACTCTGACGCAGGGCTTCGTGGCCTTCCGGGGTCAGAGAATCTTCAAGCGCAACCCACGGATAAGGTCGCCGGTCTCGAAACTCCGCATTCGAAGTTCTTTGCAGACAATCCTGGTTCAGATACCGCATCGGGAACCTCCTCGCCGAAAAGCCAATGCTTGTTGCTTTGCTCAGGCCGGGTAGCGCATCGTCTGCACACCAGATCCGAAACGCTGACAAAGCAATGGGAAGCGCATTTTTTGCTTAGAAGGGCGAACGCCGTTGATTCCGGCACTTTCAAATTCGTACGTCGTTCTCATAAGGATGATGAATGCCGGGGGTAGCACCGTGTCTGTGAGCGGGATCACAGGCAAACGTCAGCGAGATACGATGGAGAACTGCACACAATGCCGTCCGCCCGCCATCTGAGAATATGGGGATCGGTCCAACCGCTCACGGCCGCAGCAGCCATGTCGCATCGCATTACCGGGGTTGCACATGCAGCCGCAGACTGTGCAGGGTTAACGACAAGCGACGCGAAAATAGAGGATTTAACGCGATTATTGCCCGCGTTCCTGCTGGCAGGACACAATTCCCTTCCGCCCGGTTTCCCCGACACAGCACCATCTCATTTCAGCACCTGACAAGGCCGCTTGGACACTTCAGCTTTCGACGCAACGATCGCCAGCCCCAGAATCCGGCGTCCAGCCAAGCCGCACGGGAAGGAAGACCCGCCCTTTGGCCGCTATTTCGCAGAATTATGCGGCGGAAATTACGCCGCTCACCTCGGAGCCAAGGTCTTCCACCTTCATTTGGCGCTTCTTGCTCGCCACCAGGATCAGTGCATCGACAGCTTTGCGCCAGCCAGGGTCGTAATGTCTTTCCCTTCACTGGCATGCACGAAAAGATCCTTGCCAATGACCTGGGCGTTGCTGATCACCATCCCTTTTCGAGCGTCAATCGTGACGTGATCGAGCACCAGGTCACGAATCGGCGCTTCAGGCAAGCCCGCAATGACCGCCCCGTTCCGGCTGTTGATCGCTGTCAGGTTTTCGATGGTGATGTTATGGAAATGGGGCGTCAGCGGCGTGACCGGCGCAGGCAGATCCGGCTTGGGCGGGAATTTGTGCGGATAAAATTCACTGATAATCAGCGCGTTCGGAACGTTCTTCATGCGAATGTTCTTGAACACAATGTCGCTCACGTCGTTCCCGCGGTCGCGATTGGCCTTGATGCGAATACCATTGCCGGTTCCATCAAAGGTAATGTTGTCGGCATAGATGTGCTGCGCGCCTCCGGCAATCTCGCTGCCGATAGAAAGCCCGTGCCCGTGCACGAACGTGCAGTCCTCGATGGTAATATAGCGGCTGGCCCTGTTGTTAGCGGACTTTGGCATACCGGACTTGATGGCCACGTCGTCATCGCCAACGTTCGCGTAGACATGCTCAATGAGCACATGCCGGGAAGCAAACGGATCAATGGCATCGGTGTTGACAGAGTGAGCCGGCGCCAGAACGCGAACATTGCGGATAGTCACGTAGTCAGAGTAGTAGGGGACGATCTGCCACATGGGCGAGTTCTCCGCCGTGATGCCTTCGATGAGCACATGGTCGCAGTGGTCGAAGACAATCAGGCGGGGGCGGGTGAAATGCGTGTTTCTGCCTTCGGCGACCAGATGCGTAAGAAAAGCCTTCCACCAGCCGACGCCGTTGCCATTGATCGTACCGCCGCCAACAATGCTGACATGACTTGCATCCGTGGCGCTGACGAGCGCCTGCCGGCCGGGCGCGCGGAATTCGCTGATCTTCGGATAATCCTTGAAATCCGGAGAGCCGAGGAGCGTGGCGCCTTTCTTGAGGTCGAGAGTAATGTTGCTCTTAAGCACAATCGGCCCGCTCAGATAAGTGCCCGGAGTCAGCAGCACCGTGCCACCGCCCTTGGCTTCGCACGCATTGATCGCGTGCTGAATGGCGGCAGCATCGTTCGTAACGCCATTGCCTTTGGCGCCATAAGAACGCGGGCTGCAGATGTTCGCACTGGTCGCGGCAACGGCCGGTGTTGCAGCAAGCAGAGTCGCACAGACAGCAAAAGTGGAAAGCAACAAAAGGGGAGAGAATTTCCGCATCAATGACTCCTTGAAAATACGAGCGTCCTCTGGATCAGACATGTTCTATATATTATTGCAAGGCTACGCACGAGGTCCTACCACCAAAAATGACGCAACACGATCGAGCACGTGGTCCCGGCTCGCTTCCGACTCTGGTTCATTTGCGCATCCTGCCGTGCGCGCGATCACTTGACACCCCATCAAATTCCGGTATCTACTGAGAGGTTGTTGGGGTGAGGGAGTTCACCTTTAACCGCTGTCCCATCCGAGAGGCAGGACAGATAATGACTCCTGACAGGGAATCCTGTTACGGAGCTACCTCTGCGGCGCGATTCCCTATCACAAGTTGGATTGAGATTCCATGGTAGATCCCTGGCATCTGTTGACTTTGTGTATCGGATTCGCTGCGGCCGCGCGATGGCCATACGGCTTGCTGCGCGCTCCGGCGCCACGAACGAACCCCCTCGCCTTGCTCGCGATACAACCGGATAAGAAATCATACCTGAACGGATCGCGCCCTCTTCGCACGTCCTCTCTTCCAGTCGCAATCATTGCATTTGCTTCAAGCCTTTCGGCCGCATGAGCCGGGAAAGTGAACTTCTATGTCTGAAATTGCCAAGCTCGATGCACTTGAGATTCTAGATTCGCGTGGGAATCCCACGCTCGCTGTAACTGTCACTCTTGCGAACGGCGTCGCCGCGACCGCAAAGGTTCCCTCCGGCGCCTCGACCGGCAAGCGCGAAGCGGTTGAACTCCGTGATGGAGACAAATCACGCTATGGCGGCAAGGGCGTATTGAAGGCGAAGAGCCATGTCGAAAGGGAAATTCAGGGCGCCGTTCGCGGGATGGACGCCAATGACCAAAAGGCTTTGGACAAGCGACTCTGCGAACTGGACGGAACACCAAACAAGGGCCGGTTGGGCGCCAATGCGATCCTCGGCGTATCGCTCGCGGCAGCCCATGCCACGGCGAAGGACCGTGGAGTTCCGCTTTATGCGGCCATCGTGGATCGGCCCGCCAACCTGTTGCCCACTCCGGGCCTCAATGTGCTGAATGGCGGCAAACATGCCGACAGCAACGTGGACTTCCAGGAGTTCATGATCTCGCCTGTAGGCGCTCCGTCTTTCAGCGAGGCGCTGCGCGCGGCCGCCGAGACATTTCATTCCCTGCAAGCCGTGCTGCACAAGAAGGGTTACAGCACGGCCGTTGGCGACGAGGGCGGATTTGCTCCGCAGTTGAAGTCGAACGAGGAGCCAATCGAATTGATCCTCGAAGCCATCCAGAAGGCGGGCTACAAGCCGGGCAAAGACATCGTGATCATGCTCGATCCGGCAGCCAGCGAATTCTTCGACGAAGGCAATTACGTCTTTGCCAAGTCGGATAAGAGCAAGAAGAGCCCGGCAGAACTGGTTGCACTTTGGCAGAGCTGGCTCAAGAAGTATCCGGAGATCTGGTCGCTTGAAGACGGCGTGGCCGAAGACGATGCCGCCGGCTGGAAACAGATCACGGCTGAGTTGGGAAATCAGATTCAGCTTGTCGGGGACGACAATTTTGTGACCAATCCAGCGCTTTTCCGTCAGGGCATCAAGAACGGGGTTGCCAATGCCATTCTGATCAAGCTGAACCAGATCGGCACCGTGACTGAGACGCTCGATTGCATTCAGATGGCGCGCGAGAACGGCTATGGCGCGGTGATCTCGCACCGCTCGGGAGAGACAGACGACACCAGCATCGCGGACCTGGCGGTTGCGGCCGGAATGGGACAGATCAAAACCGGCTCGGCCTGCCGCGGCGAGCGCATTGCGAAGTACAACCGCCTGCTCGAAATCGAGCGTGAGCTGGGGAGCAAGGCTCGTTACGCGGGCGCCAGCATCTATGACCGCTGGAAGAAGCCCGTGAAAGCGTAATGTACCTGCAGTTGAAGGGAAGCTTGCCGGTTCAATGAACGATGGCTCCTCTGGACATACAGCGGGAGGAGCCATCTCCAGACGGCTGGTGGAGATGAGCAAAATGCAACCGACGGGCCAATTGAACGAGGCTCAACAGCGGCGGCTGAGCATAACCTGCCAGCACATCGACAAGCTGCTTGGCGATGTTGAGCGGATTCTGCACGAGGCTGCATCGAAATCTCCATTTCCGCGCCATGTTGTCAATGTGACGCCCGCTCAAACCCGGGTGCTGGAGGACTATATTCGCCGGGTTCGCGAGCAGCTCTTGCGCGCCCTGGCATGGCAGGGCCTGCATCCCGATCCGCCCGATATTCCCGCCACGCGCGCCATCCTTTCGCATCTGGCGTTTGTCGACATCGCTATTGAGGAGCTCAAGCCCAGCTACATGCGCGGGTCCGGAGCTGTTTTGGAAAATGCCGCGGACGAATTGAACGGCGTGGTGCATGAATTGCGTTCCGTCGTCCAAGGCATGGAGCGCTACATCCGCCAGGAATTTGGAGCGAACCTCCAAGCGCGCCTGCAGCAGTTGGAAAAGGCGGGGCACGATGTGAGGCTGATTCGAGAGATCGAGGAGATCGTCACCCGGCACGGCCTGGTCGAGTTCCGGCCGCGTATTGCCTCACTTGCCTCGCGCCTTGCGGAAAACAACCTGGAAGTGGCGCTCTTCGGACGCGTGAACAGCGGAAAGTCCTCGCTGCTGAACGCGCTACTCGGAACAGATGTTCTTCCTGTGGGCGTGAATCCGATCACGGCTGTACCGACGAAACTCCGCTACGGATCGGAACTGCGCGCGACAGTGGCATTTGGCAGCGGTACGGATGAGCTCGTCACCGTCGCGGATTTCCGCAGCCTGATTACGGAGGAAGGCAATCCGGGCAACCAGCGCAATGTGGTGCGCGCAGTCGTTGAAGTCCCTTCACCGCGGCTCAGGCAAGGCATCGCGCTAGTTGATACGCCAGGGCTCGGCTCACTTGCCCAGCGAGGCGCAGCCGAAACGATGGCCTATCTGCCGGCGTGCGATCTGGCGCTCCTATTGATCGATGCGGGCACCGCACTCAACGAGGAAGATCTCGGCACCTTACGTCTGCTCTACGAAGCCGGAATCCCCGCTCTGCTGTTGCTCAGCAAAGCGGACCTGCTGCACAATCAGGATCTCTATCGCGTGGCTGCCTATATTGAGAGCCAGATTGAGCAGAATCTCGGGTTAAAGATCGACGTACATCCCGTGAGCACGTTACCGCAGCGCTCCGCGCTTCTCGACAGCTTTTTCGAGCGCGAGATGCTTCCTCGTTTCGATCAGGGGCGTAGCTTGCGTGAATCCTCTGTCGCCCGCAAGGTTGGGGCCCTTCGCGAATCGGTCATCTCTGCTCTGCAAACGTCACTCGATCAACTGCATCGGCGAAAGACAGCGATGACCGAACAGGATGCAACCGGCATCGAAGAACGCCTGCGTCAGATCAGCGGCCGCATTGGGGAGCAACGAACGATTCTCGATCGCGGTTTCCTGGAGCTTGCCGAACGTCCTGCAGTTGTCGTGCAGGCTTTGGCGGATGTGGTCACTGAACGGATTTCTGCAAATAAGGACGGCGCACTTGATCGAGCCAGTCTTTCTGAATGGGCCAACCGGGTGGTGCAGGAGCGTGTCGATCGGCTTCTTGGAGATGCTCGATCGTCAGCCAGGGACGCGGTTGAAATGTTGCAGAAGATCGGCCTGGAGATGTCCCGATCTGATGTGCCTTCGCTGGAGGATGCCGAAGGGTTCTTGCGCGACGCACCACGATTTGAGCTTGGCGATCCGCCCGTGGAAATACATCCAGAGCACTGGAAATGGCTGGGCCGCAAGCTTCTGTTCGCAATTGTGAAAAGCGCCCTGGGCCAGAGGATCGGCCCACTGCTTACGGAGAGGTTGCATCGTTATGAGCAGGTCCTGCGGCTGTGGAACGAGCAGGTGTCTCGCAAGCTCGAAACAATGATCAACTCCTATGCCGATGACTACCGCGCGCAGCTCAACCGGATTTGTGGAGCAACCGGGAATTCCGTTAGTTCCGCCGAAATTGAACGCGATCTCGATCATCTAATGCACAGGCTTGCGACCGAATCGCACGACGAGGCACAACAAAGAACGTGAAAAGAGGAGCATTGCGGAGCGATTCTCTTGTGACAGGGGTGTATTCTCGTGAGAACACATCGTCAACTCGTGGTCTATCACCCGATCCTTCAGACCCTGCATGAGCCCGGGTGTCCGTTTTGCCGGTTTCTGAAAGAGTTTAGACGCTTCGGCTCCAGTATCATTCGGGGGGCGAGCTTCACCGGCTGTGCAGCTTTCATGCTTGGGGGTTGGCCGCAGTTCAGGATGCGCCGGCCGCGGCGGAAGCCTCTATGAAGCTGGTGAATAATGCGGCCGCGGCGTCAAACGGAACTTCCGAATGCGGCATTTGTAGCGAGGTTGCGGCGGAAGAACAACTGCGAATGCGGGAATTTGTAAGTAGTATTGAGCGTGCGGAAGTTTTGCATCGGCTGCGATTGGACGTGGTTTTGTGCGTGCCTCACGCGATGAAGTTGCGCAACAAGGTTCCGCTTGCCCTGACGCCACGGATTGATGGCATCATTATTCGTTGCCGTCAGCGGCTGACGGTAGAACTGAGTCAGCTTCGCAGCAAGCCGGGACCGGACCGCGCTGGTTGGGGCGCCCTTGGCCGCGCGGCAGAATTTCTGGTGGCCCAGCAAGGGCTCAAGACATAAGGGAGAAGAAGATGTTGAAAGCTGGAAAAGCGCTCAAAGTTTCCATCTACGTCAGCGAAGGAGCAACGCGCCACGGAGTTCCCGCATATTCGAGCATCCTGGATTTTCTGCTCTATCGCCGCGTTTCCGGCGCTACGGTCCTGAGGGGTGTGGCCGGGTTCGGGGCGGATCATCACATGCACACGGCCAGCGGCGTCGAGATCTCCGACCGCATGCCCGTCAAAATCGAATTCATCGAGACTCCCGAAAAGGTGAATGAGCTTCTTGGAAAGCTGGAGGAGCTGGCCGGCACCGGGATGATCGAAGTGCAGGAAACCATGGTGGCCAAGCCGGCTCAGGCCTCAAAGCCAAAGAAAACAATGCCGCCCTCGCATCTCAAGATCGAGGGCAAGGCGAGGCTAATGCGGATTTACATCGGAGAAGCGGACCGCTGGCGCGACAAGCCGCTTCACATCGCTTTGGTCGAAGCCATGCGAGCCAACGATATCGCGGGAGTTACGGTCTATCGCGGGATTCTCGGCTACGGAGCGCATCGCCGCGTACACAGAGACAAGGCGCTGCACCTCTCGCACGATTCCTCCGTGATGCTCTCGGTGATCGACAGCGAGGAAAAGCTCAAGGCGTTCCTTCCGATCGTCGAACAGATGGTGGAGGAGGGCCTGGTTGTGCTGTCGGATGTAGACATCATCAAGTATTCGTATCGCCCAATGCAGATAGAGGAAGGCGAGGCACAGAGATCAACGACGGGTGAACCTGCGTAATCAGGCACGGTCAACGGAGGCTGAACAATGAAAGAGCAGTTTCAGGCAAACATGCTGCGTATTCACTTCGGCGAAGCAGACACCTGGCACGGAGCGCCGCTGCACGAGGCGATCCTGGCCAAGTGCCAGGAATTGGGTTTGGCCGGAGCTATCGTCTACAAAGGCATCGAAGGCTATGGAACCAGCACCCGGATCCGGCACGCCAGCCATTGGAAGCTTTCGAAAGATGCCCCGATCATGCTCAGCATCATCGATAAGGAAGAACAGATCGCAAAGCTCATCCCGCATCTCGACGAGATGATCGAAGAGGGCCTGATTGCAATGTCGCGCGTAGAGGTAATCCGCTACTCACGGGCCGCCGGCAAGGAACAGGACACCGCTTCCGGGAGAGCGTGATGAACTCCGATCCAGGGGGTTGCGAAATGAGCGAATCGGCGCAGGATTACGACAGCCTTCCCACGGAGACATCCGCATCCGTGGATGGCGCCTCGCGTCTGATGCGGCTTGCCGATCTAGCTGCGGAGCTTGGAGCTGAGCCTGTCGCCGAAGAAGCGCGGGAACTGGCAGCACGGGTTTCCGAAGGCCGTTTCTATGTGGCTTGTGTCGGCCAGTTTAAGCGCGGCAAATCCACTTTGCTCAATGCTCTCGTCGGTCATGAAGTGGTACCGACCGGCTTTGTTCCGGTTACGGCGGTGCCAACCGTGATTCGTTTTGGCGACAGACTTCAGGCGCGCGTTCGTATGCGCGACGGATCCTGGCGAGATATTGCCATGCGCGACCTGAAGAAATACGTGACCGAAGAACTGAACCCCGAAAACAGAAACGGCGTGGACGGCGCAGAAGTATTCGCGCCCAGCCCCTTGTTGTCTTCGGGTATGTGTTTCGTGGATACGCCGGGCCTGGGCTCGGTCTTTGGTGGAAACACAGCAACGACACAGGCGTTCATTCCGCACATCGATGCGGCGTTGGTTGTCGTCGGAGCCGATCCGCCAATTGCGGGCGAAGAGTTGGCACTGGTGGAGGCAGTCGGCAAGCAGGTTCAGGACTTGATTCTGATTATCAACAAGGCCGATCGCACCACCGATGCGGAGCGCGCAGCCGCAGTCAAGTTCACCCGTGAGATGCTGGAGAAGCGCCTGCATCGCCCGATGGGCGAGGTCTTTGAGGTGAGCGCCGCCGAACGAATGGAAAACCGCGGTCCCTTGCGGGATTGGGAAAAGCTGCTGGCAGGTTTGCATCACCTCGTTGAAGACTCCGGCAGAAATCTGGTTCGTGCCGCTTGCGGCCGTGGCCTGCAGCGCCTCAGCGAACAGCTGCTGGCCATCATCAGCGAGGACCGCGACGCGTTGCAAAGGCCCATCGAAGAATCCGAGCGACGCATTGCGCTGATGAAGGAAACCATCAGCGAGGCCGAACGCTCCATGCGCGAGCTGAACTTCCTGTTCATGGCGGAGCAGCAGCGGATTTCCAATCTTTTCCTGGAAAGACGCCGGTGGTTCTTCCGCTCCGCGTGGACAGAATCTCAAGCCGCGTTTATTGAGGAGCTACGCACCACACAACTCGGCTTTGGCCCCCATGATCGGCGCCGGCTGATGCGTCTGGCCCAGGACGTTTCACGCCATAAGGTTTTGCCCTGGCTCAAACCTGAGCAGGAAGAGGGCGAGCGCCAATATCGCGCCGTGGCCCTTCGCTTCGTGGAGATGGGAAACAACTTTCTGAAGAAGCTTGCCGATGCGGGCCTCAGCGAACTGACGCGTATGCCGCATGCGCTCGATCCGGAAAAGGGCTTCCGCGTGCGCTCCCGGTTCACTTTTGAGGACTTCATCGGAACTGCGCAACCGCCGTCGCCGCTGCGCTGGATCGCCGACGTTTTCTTGCCGTTTGTGGGTGGGCGCAAACTCATCACCAATGAAGCGCGCGAGTTTCTGTATTATCTGCTGGAAGTGAACAGCGCGCGCGTACAAAATGACGTCTTCAATCGTATTCAGGAAAGTCGTGGCCACCTGGAGGTTGAAATCCGCAAGCTGCTGCATGAGATCAGCCGCATTGCCGAACAGGCACTTGACCGGGCGCGCAAAGTCAAAGAAGAAGGCACTCCCGCCGTGCAGGCGGCGATTGAACGGCTCAACTCATTTGAACAAGAGCTTTCGACGCTTGTGTAATCCCATGAAGGTGCTCCCATGTCTTACGACATGATTGCCTACTGTACCCGTTGCTGGCGTGAGGTGAAATCAGAAGACAAAGTGTGCCCCGGTTGTGAGGCAGATTTAACGCTGGACCATCGGACGTACGAAGAAAAGTTGCTCGGAGCGCTCGCGCATCCTTTGCCGGAAGCAAGGGTGCGGATCTGCTGGCTGATTGGCGAAAATCAGATTCGCCATGCGGTGCCAGACTTGATCAGCTTAGCTGAAGAAGACCCGGACCTTTTCGTTCGCAAAGCCGCGCTGGAGAGCCTGGGGACGCTCGGTGATCCCCGTTCGGTTGCGATACTCCGCACGATCAGTTTGGGCGAAAATCGCTTTCTCGCAGAGGCCGCAAAGAAGAGCCTGGGCACCTTCATGCCGCAAGCGAAGTCGAGCGTTCGAGAGACTCATTCTTAGCGGGACAAGTTCACGGAT
This sequence comes from Planctomycetota bacterium, assembly GCA_021803885.1. The sequence goes on along the minus strand of JAJZKY010000004.1, from coordinate 9,924 downwards.
CACCGTATGCCGTATACCCAAGGCACATTTTCCGGAGAACGGGCCCGGCAAATCGCTCGATCCGGCACGTTGGCCAGGAAGTGCATTCAGCCGATGCCCTGGTGGCCTGAAAAGATCTGCGAAAAAGTCGAGCGGATCGTTTGGATAGTTTACCTTCTCGGTGACACCGGTGAGGACTGGCACGAATTCACCGCATACGACCACCAAGGGAAAGTGCTTGGAGTGTATCGCATGGACGGCTACTGATGCCAATCGTCTGTGGCGCGTTGATGTTCTTCAATCCGAGGTGTCGATGTACCGCCCCAAGCTCTATGATCCCGACGCGCGCTCCTATCGCATTCGCTACGCAATCGCTACCGTCATGTGTGACCGCATCGCAAACGAGGGAGCCTTCAATGTCTGCTTTGAAATGCTGGATGAAGAGGAAGTGATTCGCGCTATCCTGTCCCGAGGCCTGAAAAATCAGAGGCTGCACACGGCACTTGAACGCAGCCACATCGTCGATCTCACCCCCTGGCTTCTCCGCTTCCCGGACCTCGCCGAGGCCTATCGCAGATGCGATTGATCTTCGTCTTGGCCTGGAAGCATCCACCGGCTGCGACAACGTATTCTGCCGTTGCCGCAGGATTGGAACCTGTGCTAACTTCTTATTGGCGAAGGAATCCGCCATTAATTGCCGCCCGAAATGGGCCGGCTGATGACTCCTGCTACGCGCAGGGGTTTTCTTTTGCTCTTGCGCCGCAGCGGTCGAAGGAGCCTCATGGATAGTTATCTTGAACTTCCCATTGGCAATAAATCGCCCGAAATTGTAACCGCAGTCATCGAAGTCCCACAGGACAGCACCAACAAATACGAATACGATCCCAATCTGAATGTCTTCGTACTGGACCGTTCCCTGCACTCCCCTGTCCATTTTCCCGGCGACTATGGATTTATTTCTCAAACCATTGCTCAGGACGACGATCCTCTCGATATCCTCGTGCTGGGCGATACGCCTGTCTTTCCCGGCTGCGTGTATAACGCCAGGCCGATTGGCCTGTTTGAGATGCTCGACCAGGGCGTTTGCGACGAAAAGATTCTTTCCTACGCGACTGCCAATCCGCGATTCCGGGAGATCGACTCTTATACACAAGTGCAGAAACATATTCTGCTGGAGATCGAGCATTTCTTCTCCGTGTACAAGGATCTCGAAGGGAAGCAGACGAAGGTGATCGGCTGGAAGGATCGCGACGCGGCGTTCGAGGTGATCCGGTCGAGCCACGACAGGTTTATGCGCAGGACCGTCGCAGCGTAAGGAGCGCGAATGCCCGGCACGGGTCTCAACAGCGCCGTCGATGCCCAGCAGTTTCTTGCCGCCGTGGACAGGTCGGAGGAGATGGCACGGCTGCTTGCCCAGGCGCAGCGGCAAAAGTCGCTCCTCATCTTCGGGCCGGAAGGCGTAGGCAAGACGCGACTCCTCCAAGCCTTCGTCAAGACGCAACCGCGCATCCTGCACGTGCCCAGGGCACAATCGCCGCGCGATATTCTGATGTCGCTCATCGCGGAGCTGCGCCGGCTCGCAGGGCCGGGGATCAACTTGCCTACCGACGTTGCCTCTCTGAACACAGGCTCCCTGAAGGGCGTCGTCCAACGGGCGCTGGCACAGGAATCATTCCTGATCGCTCTCGATCACGTGGCCGGACCATCACGCGTGGTTACCGGCCTGATCAAGGACTTGAATTACTTCGATCGCACGCCTGTCATCTTTGTAGCGCGCACACCGCACATGGAAGACATCGGCGCCTTGCAGCCCATGTGCGCGGGACGCTCGGAACGGCTTGAGCTGAAGGACTTCCTGCCGCCCGTGGCCCTTGAATTCGCGCGGAGAGAAGCGCAAAGCACCGCGCTATGGGCGTCAAATCTTGACGATGTACTGCGCTCGCTCGTTGAGTGGAGCAACGGCAACCCGGGCAGCATTATACAAATGATCAAAATGGCCCACCTTCCCAGGTACCATGCCGGCGACCAGATCAAAGTCCATGTCCTCTATCTCGATTACCGCATGGGCCGCCGCGAATAATCGATTGACCGGCAGCCGTTATCCGGCGATCCACTCCACCTGCCACGGGGCGCACAAGCTGCGGTGGCCTGTCAGCATCAGCAAAAGAAGCTGCGCGGCGCGGCGTTCTTCTTCGCTGGTCAAATGCCGGCGCAGCGCATCGTGCCGCAGTGCGTAGCGCTGCGCGTCCTCCGCCAGACGTTCGAGAAATTCGGAATGCGCCTGAAGCAGTAGTCCAGCGGGCTGCGCACGGTCCAGCGTCCGCAGCGTCATTGCGAGGTGCGGCAGACAGCATGCAGGCAGCCGTCCAGCAGCGGAGCCTGTTGCCTGAATCACCTTAGCAGCGGCGTGTTTGACAGCCTCCCGCTCGGCATCGATGCGGACCTGACATACCCGGCATATTTCCGGCGATGCCAGCAAGCCGTCAACTTCTTCCCCATCTCCATCCAATCGTGCCATTCCATTTGCGGCCTGCAGGAGATCGGCTGCGATGCGATGGGCCAGCACCGGATACGCCGCGCATACGCCGTAAGGCGAAGAGAGATTCTCATATTGCCAGGTGTGGAGAGAGCAGAATCCTCCCCGCGCGGCATGTTCGCGCTGCACTTCACGGTCAATCGTCAAGTCGTACTGGTGCTTGCTCAGGAAGCGAAACACGGCATCCAGGACCTCGCCGCAAATCGTGCATCCGCTGCGCTGCTCGAACTCCAATTGGAGCCGCGGAGCTGTCGCGGTCTGAAGTTGAGCCTCGGCCGCGCCCTGACCGCACTCTGCTTGGATCTCTCCCATCCTTTCCAATAGCGATTCGAAAGCCGCCCGCTTCTCTGCCTTGGTTTCAAGGTTCCGCCGCAGCGCAAGAAAATCCTCGGTGCGCCGCCGCATATTTTGAACGAACGCTTCCGCGCGCTCCTCGGTGAGAAACCGCAAGAGCTCCTCTTCAAACTGCGGAATGCCGCTCCGAGCCTCAAGATCCGCATTATGAATCAATTTCCCTTCCAGGCCCTCACGCGCCGAAATGGAGAAGATCTTCGGCTCTTGAGGAAACGAGAACTCGCTGAGTCGTATTTGCACATATTCAAGGACCTGGCTGCGCTCTTCCATTCCTGCCGTATCCTGCTTGTTCACGGCGATAAAGAGCGCTTTGCCGGCTTCCCGTATTCGCCTCAGCGCACGAACTTCCTCCTCGGAAAGCGGGCTTTCGTAGCTCGTGATCAGAACAAAGGCGTCCGCCTCGGGAAAGAATCGCTCCGTCGTCTGCGTATTTGCGGCGATTGCCGATCCCAGCCCCGGGCTGTCCACGAAAAAGAGCCCGCGGCGCAGCAGTTCGGCGGGCAGTTCGATCTCCGCGCATTCCACCCCCTTGACGTTGCCAGGATTCGATTGCTGCGTCACATACTCGGGCAGGCGCGAAAGCGGCACGGGCTGGCGCAGACGCGAACCGGCAAAGTTCAGCACAACCTGCGTCCGGCTGCCATATCGTACCGTTGTGATCACCGACGTGCGTGGAAGGATTCCAGTCGGCAGATGCGCCGCGCCCAGCAGAGCGTTTACCAGCGTGGATTTGCCGCGATTGAAGCGCCCGACAACCATCAGATTGAAGCGGTCGTCCGCCAGACGCGCAAGCAGATCGCGGCTACTGGATTGCAGGCCGGTATCCTTCGTGTCCACGGCTTGAGCCGCGCGAAGAATCTCTGCCATCGCAAATTTTGTTTGCTCGTACTGCTTCAGATCCATTCCGGTCACCAATCTTGCATCATGGAGCAATCAGGCAACTCCGCCAAACCGTGCTTGCAGACTTCCTCCGAGCAGGTGATGAAGAGTTCGCCAAAATGGCGAAGTCCACTCCGGCTTTTCGCCAAGACTCCTGCGGTGCTCTGCAATTCTCGCTGCAACAGCGCGCGCAATCTCACCGCACGAATCCAGCATCTCGACAGCATCCGTTTCCTGCGCCCAGTTCATCCTTCCTGAGCCCTCGATCAAAGCCTCCGCAATCGCTTCCTGATGCGATTCACCTAAGCGCATCCCGACTCGTGCAGCGGCAATCACACAATCCATGTCGTCATCCCAGAGAAATCCCCGCAACTCCGGCCACTCCGCCGCACTCACTCCCCACTCCGCCAGCAGTTGCAGCGTCGCGCGCCGCCGGCGCGATGCGCCAGGCCCCGCAAAGGGGACTGCTGTCTGCCCACGCAACAAAAACACGGCAAAGGCATGCGCGGCCGCCGCGCTCTTTCGCAATGCCTCTTTTGCATCCTCCCGGCATAGATCGTCCTCCAACAGCTCGAAGAACGCGGGAATTGCTTCCGCTCTCCGAAACTCGCCTAGCGAGCGCACCAACCCGCCGGTGGCGCGTTGCCGAACGGCGTCGAGGAGCACCGGAAAGACAACTTCGCCCCGGCAATGGAGAAGTTCTTCAGCTGCCGCGCTTCGCACGGCATCTTCGGCGAAAAGCACGGCTGCGTCGTCAGGCCGCGTGTAGCACCGGAAATACGCGATCAATACCGGATAAGCGCCAAGCTCTCCCAGCGCCCGCACGGCGCGGCATCGCGGAAGCGCGAGCGACCTTGGCGGCGAGCTCAGGAGAAAGCGTTCGAGATACGGAACTGACGGTTGACCGCGAGCGATAAGTTGTTCAACAGCACTCTCGCCTTCCACCATCGAATCAAGCAGGCTCACCAGCCGCTCGATCGAAGGCGTCGCAGATGGGGAACTGTTCATGATTCTGTTGCCCTTCCAAATCTCACAGCCCCGGTTGCGTACCGGCCGGCGATTCCAGTCTCTTCAGGCCGGCAGATTCCCGGTCTTTAGCACTGCGATCAGCGACTCTTGATCATGCGTTTCAAGCGGCATCCCTCGAATGCCGCGAATCGTCTCGTCAATCGGATAGTCGTATTCCTTGAGAGAAATCTTCCCATCTTCCCACACCGCATAGCAGGCCTGCGGGCGGCCTGTTTTCGGCTGGCCGAGACTCCCCGGATTGACGATGACCGTTCCGTCCTCGAACCGCACAAATGGCGTGTGCGTATGCCCCACCACCAGTACATCGGCATCGATGCCCCGCACCTGCTCTCGCCAAAGCTCAGAGTCTTGCGGACAGTAGCCAAAGAGCGGATCCGTGGGCATCGCATGGACCAGATGGAACTTCGCTCCGCCCGTCATGACCCGGTATTGCAGCGGCAAACTCCGCAGGTACAGCACATCGTCTTCGGTGCAGACTTGCTGTGTATACCGCAGCGTCTCTGCAGCCAGATGTTTGTACGGTGGCGAACAGTTCGGATCCACCGAAAGCCCAGCCGCGTTGTCATGGTTTCCGCGAACGCACAAGGCAGCCTTTGCTTGAATTTGCCGCACCACCTCGTGCGGGCATGGCCCGTAGTCAACCAGGTCGCCGATGCACCAGAGCGCGTCGTAGTCCCGCTCGGGAAGCGCGCCCAGTGCGGCAAGATTTCCGTGGATATCGGAGATGATGACAATCTTCACAGCGCCTCCATGGTTACAGCACCGCCAGGGCCTATCAAGCGCAAATTCGCATAATATGGAGGCGAGCCGGCCGGGCAGGCAACTCCCGGCGAAAACTCACCAGGGGTCATCATCTGCCCATCCAGGTCCAGGCACAAAGGATGGATCAGTAGTTGGGGCGAACCCCTTCGCCCTGTAATTCCGCTGCAACGGAACTACACCCTGAGTATATCGCGGGACGTAGCCGCTCAAGCTCACTGCCCTGGCGCTCTTTTCCCATCGATCCCAACACGCTTCCGGTCAGTCCCTTATGCGGCGGCCGGCGGGAGCTTCAGAAGCCGCTCTGCATTGCCGTGCGCGATTTTATGCGTATCGGCAGGATTGAGCGGCCACGAATCCAGAAAATGGCGGCCAACTTCGGTGGAGCTGTACGGATAGTCGATTGAGAACAGGATGCGGTCGGCGCCCACAACTTCGAGCGCGCACAGCAGCGGCGGCAGGGTGAAGTATCCGCTGGTAGTGATGTGGAAATGCTGGTGGAAGATTTCAGCAATGGAGCGGCTTCCCTGCCGGCGGGCGAGCACAGTGTCGGCGCGGGCCAGTGAGAACGGCAGATTCTCTCCCATGTGGCCGATGATGATTTTGAGGCCCGGCAACCGATCGAAGAGGCCGGAAGCCATCAGGCGCAGCGCGTGCATGCCGGTTTCGACATGCCATCCCCAGCCAGCCGTGGCGAGCATGAAGGCGAGGTCCTGAGGGAGATCGCCGAAGTAGGCCGCTCGGACCGGCGGCGGCGGCGGAGCCGGGTGCAGGTAAACCGGAACATCGAGTGCGTGGACGGTCTCCCAAAAGGGCGTGAAGCGGGGATGGTCGAGAAATGCGCCGCGCGTGGTGCCATTGACCATGACGCCGACAAAGCGCAGTTGACCGATGCAGCGCTCCAGCTCGCTCGCGGCGGATTCCGGATCCTGCAGGTTCACGGCGGCGAAGGCGGCAAAGCGTGCGGGGTGCTTCTGGACCGCGGCAGCCATCGCGTCGTTCACATCCCTTGCAAGGGCGGTAGCGGTGGGCGCGTCGAGACGGTCCATATCGCCGCCGGCAAGAGAGAGCACCTGCATGTCGATGCGGGCGGCATCCATATCGGCGATGCGCCCTGCGTCAAGATCTACCAGCTTCTCGCGAACTCTGCGGATGTATTCATTGGCAACGTCATGCTGATTTCGCGCGTCCACGGCCTGAAGCAAGGCGGGCGTGGAGACGTGCTCCTCGAGGGTAATGGTTCGCATCTCAGGCTCTCCTCCGGGGATTGGACGACAGAAGCGGAGCTACGATTCGTCCCGCCCCTGAGTGCAGGGCGGCGCCGCAAATCTTTATAAAGCCTGTTTCAGGTATATCTCAGAACGGAATATCCTCATCGGAGATTTCCGCCGACTGGGCGTACTCATCCTGTCCGGCGGCGGGACGCTGGTCAAAGTTGGCCGCCGGGCCGCTGGATGCGGCGGGCCGTCCGCCTTCGTCGCGGCCCGACAGCAGCGACAGATCATTGACGATGATCTCAGTACGATAGACCTTTCTGCCGGCGTACTCCTTGTCCTCCCAGTTGCGCGTGGTCAGCCGCCCCTCGACGAAAAGCTTCGAGCCCTTCTTGACGTAATCGCGCACAATTTCGGCCAGCCGCCCATAGGCCACAACGTTGTGCCACTCGGTGCGGTCCTGCCAGTTACCCTGCTGGTCCTTGGAGCGTTCAGTGGTGGCAATGCTGAAGTTGGCCACCATGGTGCCGCCGCCGGTCGAGCGGATTTCAGGGTCTTTGCCCACATTCCCCAACAGAAAAACCTTGTTTACAGTCTTGGCCATATTTGTGCGTTTGCTGTCTGCTGCCAATTTTACGTGTCATGTGGTAAGACTTAGCGCCGGAATCGCCTTCTGTCTTTGGGACTCAGCCGCTTGCGGCGAGATTGGCAGGGACCAGGCTCCTTTCTTCCATTTTCCTCAGATCTCTGACGGAAGTATAAGCGAGTGACCGACATTGCACCAATGGTCCGATTGGTTGCAGACCACAGTTCAAGCCTTGTGCGCGCGATGAAAGCGGAGCGAGCAGGGTTAACGGATCGCTCACTGCGGGCCCCGGGTTTTTGGGCGCCCGATCCATGCATTTGGGGTTGGCAAGAAAATTACCTGCAAGAAATTCTGTGGAAAAGAAAATATTTTAAGGGGGGTGGGTGCGTAGCCCTTTTCCGGCTCGACGGCTTGGGCTCGCGGAGCATGCTCTGCGAGCCCGGAGCAGGATACGGAATGGATTGGCGCGGTCCTGCCGGCGTTCTGCCTGGGCTGGCCCGTGGAAGCGTCAATGGTTCTATTGTATGTGGAGGAGCGGAAATTACCTGCAAACGTAACTCTCTGGATTCGCAGGGGTTGAGGCGCAGGGGGCTTGACCTTCGCTGATCGTCTTGCCAGGACGACACCCTGGGTTGGATTCGTGGTCTCCCGCCCTGACCAGCAGAGCCAGACGGAGCACCCTTATTTGTCGGGAATGGGGTCCGCGCGTGTTTGGGCCGGGGCGCCCGCCGGGCGGTGGTGGAGCTGGGAGGGAAGAACACGGGTGAGTAGGCCGTCTTTGGGTCACCCCACCCATGCCGCAAAAAACGCGTCATGGATGGGCCACCCCATTTTGTAGTGGATCTGACTCTGTGAAAGACGCGAGTGGGCCACCGCCCGGCAAAAGCAATCAAACTGCGATGTCAACTGCGGCCAAGTTGCCCTCTACGCTGCGGAAGCTGGCTCAGCGGAAGCGCCAGACGACGCCGAAGCCGAGGCGCAGGGTGTTTTGCGCACTGTTGGTGGAGTTAGGCAGATCGGTGCGCAGCCAGTCGGCTTCGACAAGCCGCAGCGCCACATGATGAGCCAATGCAACATCGACGCCGCCGCCGGCCAGCGCCGCTACGCTGTTCGCCATTGTGGTTGCGCCGCCGGTGTGCGGAAACAGCCCGTTGAAGCCATGCGCGCCGCCCACCAGGCCCTGCATGTAAAGCGACATCCTGCCCAGCCGCCAGGTGTAGCGCGGGCCGAAGGTGTACGTCGTCAGGTCCAGGCCTACGCCGCTGGAGTGGATGTTGCCGGCGTGCAGGCCGGCAAAGTCGGCCATCAGCCCCAGGCCGCGCCAGACGCGCACCTGAAACTGCGCGCCCGCGCCCTGCATGGCAAAGCCCTGGCCGCCCGCCGTGTTGGCGTGCGCCGGATCGTAGGTGAAGGCCACACTGCAGCGGCTTGGATCTTTGCTCGCCGCTTTGGTTGCCGCATGCCGCGCCTGCGCCATGAGCGGCGCCGCCATCATTGCTCCCATCAGGAGCACACTGCCAAGAAATCTCCGCATTGCCATTCTCCTCATGGGTTACTCGATGTTGAGCGTTACGGTGGTGGTGTGCTGCAGGCTGCCCGCCGTGGCCGTCACCGTCATGTTGTAGCCCTTGGCCTGCTGGGCAAAGAAGCCGCTCGGCGAACTGCAGCCGCTGAGGCCAATGGCCGCGCCCAGCGCGCCCACCGCCAGCAGCACGCAGAGCAGGCGGCTCAGGCGTCTTCCCTGTCGTCGCATGCTCCCGGCGCCGAAGAATGGCAGCAGCAGCAGCGCCAGCCCAATGGGCGCCATCTTGCGGCCCAGCGGCTGAGGCTTGTGCATGGAGGCCGTGGTTGGCGCCGTCACGATGGTCAAGGTTACCGTCTGTTTGCCGGCGTTGGCCGCCACCGTGGACGGGCTGATGGTGTAGGTGGCCCCCGACGGCAGGCCGGTGACGTTGAAGCCGACCGGCCCGGCATAGCTGCCGTAGAGGGGATCGACAGTCATGGTGAAGGTCGCCGGTTTGCCGGGCACCACGGTGGCGATCGACGCGCCGGTGACCGAAAGCGTGAAGTCCAGCGGCGCCACAACAACCGTCACCGGCGCCGTGGTGGTGCTGGCCAGATACGTTGTGTTGCCTTCGTAGGTGGCCGTCAGCGAGTTGGTGACTCCTGCCGACAGTGCCGTGGTGTTCAGGATGGCCACGCCGTTTGTCAGCGTGCCTGGGCCCAGCAGCGCGCCACTGTCATAGAAGTTCACCGTGCCGGTGGGCGTGCCGATGGACGATGTCACCGTAGCCTTCAGCGTCACGCTCTGGCCCGGGGTGATGGAGCCATTGTTGACGCTGAGCGTGGTGGTGGTGGCGAGCTTGTTGACCGTGATGAGGTTTGAGATGCCGGCGACGGTGGGCGTGGTGGTGTCGGTGGCCGTAATGGTATACGCGCCTCCCGCCGTCAGCACAATGTTTGCGCTGCCCGTGCCGTTGGTCAGCGTTACGTCGCCCAGGGCAGCGCTCTGGCCAGTGATGGTCAGGACCACGGTGTCGTCGTCATCCAACACCGTGTGTCCGTTCTTGTCGACCGCCGTGACCTGC
>JAJZKY010000003.1 GCA_021803885.1 Planctomycetota bacterium | reverse complement strand
ACTGCAGCACGAGGTGCGGGCGTGGGACGGCCGCACCAACCGCAACGGAACCACCATCAAGTGGAACTTCACGCGCAAACAGGCTCGACGGAAACTTCATTACTCAATCACACAGACAAGGTACTAGAGCCACCTGTAAAGCGTATGACACAGGATCAGCCGCCTGGCACTTTGTCTTCAGCAGCTTCCCATTTTATATCCAGATATATCACCCGAGATAACAGCAAATCATATGAATGCACGATTGAAGGTTATTCAAGAGTTTGAGCAGGTTGCCCGAGAGCAGGAAAGAGCCCTACCAGAGCTCACCGATGATCTAGCTCTATTCGACTCGGGCCTTGACTCTCTCTGTTTTGCGATAATTGTCACAAGGTTGGAGGATTCGCTTGGAGTGGATCCGTTTGCGGCTGATACTGCCCTGTTTCCCGCTACATTTGGTGAATTTGTACAGCTCTATGAGACAGCCGTGGAGGAACCGAGTGCCTGAACGGTTCGGTTCCGTCCCACTTTATTTTTGCGTCGCCGTGAGCCGCATGGTCTACGATGCGCAGGCGGCGGCGATCGTATGAGTTCTTCCTTGCTTATGAAACCATCGGAACAGACAACGAGAGACTGGGAAGAGCCCAAAGAAGCACTGCTCCGTGGCATCGTCAGTCGAATTTTGCAACTCCTCGCACGGAATCTTCCAGGCGCCCGGACTACGAGGGTTTTGTTGCATCGGGCAAGAGGCGTCCGGATTGGAAGGGGAGTTTGGATCGGCTACGATGTAGTGCTCGACACGGCACAGCCACACCTCATCAGCATAGAGGACGGAGCAACAATCAGCATTGGAGCGCTACTTGTTGCGCATTTTAAGGAGTTCCGCGGCATAAGAATTGAGCAGGACGCGTTTATTGGACCGCGAGCCATCATCCTCCCCAATGTCGTCATCGGTCGAGGCGCCGTTGTCAAAGCGGGAAGCGTCGTTTCTCAATCCGTCCCGCCGATGACGGTTGTCCAGGGGAACCCGGCTGTCGCCGTCGCGCAATGCACCATCGCACTTCAGCAGGATGTTTCGCTCAAATCGTTTTCCAGGGGACTACGCCCTCCAAAGGGAAGGAACTCGCGGCGAACGCCTTCGGCCGAATCAGGCGCTTCAGTACCGATCGAAGCAAAGAGTGCCCCAAGTGGTTCCCTTTCACGGCGAACGCGCATCGACGAATCACCGGTGTCGCAACGCCATTGATCCACCTGTCGAAATTCAATTCTGACTACGAAGGTTTCTGCCGTATGTGTCCCATAATTCCAACCGACCCGAAACAAAGGCTTGCATCCTTATCGGACATGCTATTCTCACCTCAGACGTCCCAGGATCGCTTCATAGAAGATGCCGAAAAGCACCTCACTTTTAGCGCCCTGCTGCAGGGATCGGTTCTGTGTGGTCGAGGCGATGAATTGCTGGGCCGCTCCGTCTTGCTTGCCACCAAAGGACAATTGACAACGGCAGCCGCTCTGATCGAACTGGATGGAGTTGCGCGCCGCATCGTGCTCTGCCCACCCGAACTCCCCACGAGCCATTTCCCCTTGATCATTGCCGAGGCTGAGATCGATTGCGTCGTGTCCGATCGAGATGTGAGTGATCTCAATACGGGTGGTCCAATATACTTCAGCCCATGCACACAGAACATGGAGGCGCGCAAACCTCGGCAGCAGCCGCAATACACTACCGAATGGGTGCTGCTCACCTCGGGAACTACTAGCCTGCCGAAACTCGTTGTTCACACACTCTCTAGCTTGTGCGCCGCCATCCAACCCAAGCGCGAGTTATGCTCCAAGATTGTCTGGAGTACGTTCTACGACATACGGCGCTACGGCGGACTTCAGATTTTCCTGCGGGCCATGCTGACTGGAGGGTCGCTGGTACTTTCTGGTCATGATGAACCGCTGGCCGACTTTCTTTACCGTGCAGGCTCCAGCGGTGTTACGCATATCTCGGGCACGCCGTCGCACTGGCGGTGCGCTCTACTTAGCTCTGCCGCTCAGCATCTCAATCCACACTACGTCCGTCTGTCCGGTGAAACAGTGGATCAGGCGATTCTTAACCGCCTCCGAGACACATACCCGAATGCGCGAATTGTTCACGCGTTTGCGTCGACTGAAGCCGGCGTGGCCTTCGAAGTGAACGATGGGTTCAACGGATTCCCAGCGGATGTGCTTACTGGAACGCCGGGAACTGCAACAAAGATCGAGAACGGCACCTTGCGAGTACGCTCAGTAGGCGCGGCCACCCGCTATCTCGGAACCGACGCGCCGCCAATTGCCGACGAATACGGATTTGTGGACACCAAGGACATTGTTGACTTGCGGGATGGGAGATATTTTTTCTCCGGACGTCGCGATGGTGTAATCAATGTGGGTGGACTAAAAGTCTTCCCCGAGGAAGTAGAATCGGTCATCAACCGCCATCCTGACGTAATGATGTGTCTGGTCCGTGCACGGAGGAGTCCCATTACCGGTTCAGTGATCGTGGCGGACGTAGTTCTGAAATGTCCATATTTCGCGGCTGAACTCGATACAAGTAGAGCGCAGAACGCGATCCTGAACTTCTGCCGCGAGAGATTGCCTTCCCACAAAGTACCGGCAGTAGTCAGTATTGTGCCAATGCTTTTGATGAGTGGAGCGGGAAAGTTGATCCGACGGAATGCGTAATGTAATTGTGACAGGAGGTACGCGAGGAATCGGCTTAGGAATTGCTCGAAGACTCTGCAGATCTGGATATAGGGTTATCGTCATTGCAAGGCGTGAGAGCGAAGCTTTTCGCACCGCACAGGAGGAGTTCGGCAGCGGGGGCTCCAACCCTCTAAGCTTCTCTCCCTTCGACCTTTCGGACATTGAGAGCATACCTGGACTTGTCTCGGGCCTCCGCAGAGAACACGGGGCCATATATGCCCTCGTCAACAATGCCGGGATAAGTTTTGACGGTTCCCTAGCCTTCATGCCAGCGTCGCAGATTCAGCAATTGGTTCTTGTGAATACGGTATCTCCCATCATCCTGACCCGGTCGGTGGTTCGGTCCATGGTCGCTGACGGTGAGGGGAGGATTATCAACATATCTTCGATTACCGCATTTTCCGGCTACAAGGGACTTTCCGTCTATAGTGCAACGAAGGCGGCCGCCGTTGGGTTCACGAAGTCCCTCGCCCGCGAAGTCGGCCCCGCAGGAGTCACCGTGAATGCCGTTGCGCCTGGATTCATCAGCACCGATCTCACCGATCATATGACGATGGAGCAACGTCAGAAAGTAGAGAGACGCAGTGCGCTCCGTCGGCTGACAGGCGTCGAGGACGTTGCCGCCGCCGTCTACTTTCTTCTCTCTGAAGATGCAACCAACATTACCGGCACAGTCCTGACTGTCGATGCAGGGAGCACGGCATGACAACCTCGCCGCTGCTTTGCCGGCCCCGCGAGACCTCTCCAGCTAAACATTGGCTGCGCGCGCTGGAACGTACCGCAGCTATAAGTCGGAACCCGCATCGGGTTCTCCCCCTTGTCATTGACGAGTTGGCAAATCAGTTTCCGGACACCCCGGCTTTGCTTTCCGACCATGAATCCTTGACATTCCGGCAGATCGCGGAACGGTCTAGTCAATATGCTCGTTGGTGCATCAAACAGGGATTGCAGAAGGGCGATGTGGTTGGACTACTGCTGCCCAATAGCCCTGAATATTTCTGCGCATGGCTTGGCATCTGCGCTGCAGGCGTAACCGTGGCGCTCCTCAACACCAACTTGCGTTCTCATTCTCTATGGCATTGCATTCAAGTCGTCCGTCCCAAACACATCATTGTCGCTCAGAAATTTGCCGATCGAGTCGATGACCGTTTGCTTGGATTGCTCAATGAAATGCAGGTCTGGGTTCACGGGGCACACCACGATTCAGTCCCGACAATTGACAAATTGCTCCGAAGCTATTCCACCGAAAGCCTGCAGCAGACTGAGCGGCCATCGCTCTCCATCGACGACATTGCGCTGCACATATATACGTCGGGTACCACAGGTATGCCCAAGGCCGCCAATGTCAGCCACAGACGAATCCTTCAGTGGGCTTATTGGTTCGCCGGAATGATTGATATCTCCGCTGAAGATAGGATGTACAACTGCTTGCCCATGTATCACAGCATTGGGGGGGTCTTAGTCCCAAGCGCCATGTTGGTCGCGGGTGGAAGCGTCGTAATACGTGAAGGGTTTTCGACAGGACAATTCTGGAACGACGTTCGCGACTGGAACTGCACGATGTTCCAATACATCGGAGAGTTCGGACGATACCTGCTCAATACCCCGCCGAATTCCGACGATGGCAATCACAGCATCCGTCTCGCATGTGGCAATGGAATGTCCTCCGGAGTGTGGACACGCTTTCAGGATCGCTTCAATATTCCGAGGATCCTGGAATTCTACGCATCTACCGAAGGCGGCCTCTCATTATTCAACATGGAGGGCGAACCTGGCGCGATTGGCCGAGTGCCTGCTTACCTCGCCCACCGCTATTGCCCCGTGCTGGTACGAATCGACCACAACACCGGTGAACCATTGCGCAACGAACGCGGACTTTGCATCCGCTGTGAGGTGAACGAAGCCGGTGAGGCCCTGTCCAGAGCGGACGGGGATAGCACCCACTCTGGAAGCCGATTCGAAGGCTACACGGATCGGCGGGCGTCTGAAAGCAGACTTCTTCGCGGCGTCCTCGAAGACGCCGACCTATGGGTGCGCTCAGGGGATCTGATGCGGCAGGACGAGCGGGGATTTTTCTATTTCGTGGATCGTCTCGGAGATACTTTTCGATGGAAGGGCGAGAACGTAGCTACCACCGAAGTTACAGAAGCCATTACTTCTTTCCCCGGCATTGCACATGCTGTCGTTTACGGTGTGCACGTTCATTCGGCGGAGGGGCGCGTGGGGATGGCTGCCATCGTACCTGACTCCACTCTCGATATGCCCGCATTGCGAGAGTATCTCGCTGATTTACTCCCGTCGTACGCAAGACCCGCGTTCTTTCGCTTGCGCGATAGCTGCACAGTAACTGGGACATTTAAATACTCAAAACAGGAACTGATGCGAGAGGGATTCGATCCCACACTCACTGCCGACGCAATCTATTTTGACAACCCGAAGAAGAAGACCATGGAACGTGTGGACCACTCTTTGTTTCAGAGTATTCAATCTGGAAAAATCCAGCTGTAGATCTCCCCCGCGGAGTCTAAGGCGCTATCCATAGCCTTGGGTGTGCCCAGCCGTAGTCCAGAGCGCGACAAGGTCCTTACGAAGAAGCAGGCAGCACCCACACTGAAGCTTGGAACTGTCTACGAGCGTCAACCACAGAATCGAAAACATCCGAACCCGCGCGTGGGACCGTATGATCTTATTCTTTTTTTTGAAAGCGTTCCCGCCAACCTGTGAACTGTCGAGCCCGATCGCTATCGGAGCCTGTCCTTTTTATTTGACGTAACCTATCAACGAATACAAAAAGAAGATACTGATTATGCTTGACACGCTTCGCAGCGAATTTTTTAAGTTACAGCGTGACTTCCTGGACGGGCCGATTTACCCAGAAGTAACCGCATCGGAGCTTCGCAATCATCTGTCCGCCCATTATCCCTTCGATCATTCGCTGGAATTGGAAGACATTCTGGCGGACGTGGAAGAGCTGCTTCGCACTTCTAACGTACAAATTACGCATCCCAGGTACATGGGGCTCTTTAACCCGAGCGTGACTCTGGCATCCGTACTAGCGGATGTCCTTGTTGCCATCCATAATCCACAATTGGCAAGTTGGAACACTTCACCGGCCGCCAATGAAATTGAGCGGTATACGTTAGCATGGCTCGCAAAGCAGTTTGGATTTCCAGAGAACACACTGGCGACTTTCACCACAGGAGGAACGGAGGCAAACCTTTCGGCCGTGATCTGCGCTCTAACCCACGCCTTCCCCGAATACGGCAAAAGCGGCCTTCGCGACCTGAAAGCCACACCAACTTTCTATATCACCCCTGAATCTCATCACTCTTTCCAGCGAATTGCACATGTCACCGGTCTTGGCAGATCTTCCATCCGCATCGTAGCCACCACTGATCAACTGGTGATGGATGCCCGCGATCTGCAAAGGCAAATCGCTCTCGACCGTAAGAACGGTTACGCGCCATTCATGATCGTGGGCACCTGCGGCACCACAACAGCCGGAATCATTGATCCGCTGTCCGAACTGGGCCATTTGAGTTCAGTCGAAGGTCTTTGGTTTCACATTGATGCCGCCTGGGGTGGTGCCGCCATTGTTTCCCCCGTGCTGCGGAAGCACCTTGCGGGAATCGAGACTGCGGATTCCCTGACATGTGACGCCCATAAATGGTTCTCCGTTCCCATGGGGTGTGGAATGTTTTTTTGCCGTCACCGGGATAGCGTGTCGAGAGCGTTCGGCGCTCACGCCAGCTACATGCCGAGTCACGCTGACCGCGACACGGTAGACCCGTACCTGCATTCGATGCAGTGGTCTCGAAGATTCAGCGGATTGAAGCTTTTTATGAGCTTGGCACATCACGGAGCGTCTGGATTTGCAGAGATGATAGAGCGCCAAACGTGGATGGGCGATCAATTACGACAGGCCCTGCGCTCCTCGGGTTGGGAAGTCGTCAATTCAACCCCCCTGCCACTGGTTTGCTTCACGCGTGATGGTCTAGATGTCGACAGCTTCCTGGCCTCCGTGCGTCAGCATCAGATTGCTTGGGTTTCCGGGGCCCGACTTGCCGATAAACAGGTCGTGCGCGCCTGTATTACAAGCTTTAAGACCACGGAAAGCGACATCCTTTGGGTTGTAGACCAAATGAACGACATCTATCCGGCATGCCTTCACGCGACTGCGTCGGAGAACAGTTAACTATCGCGCTCGAATTCTCACCTTGATGAAAAACCGTTGCGCCTTGGCACGAAATCACCGGACAACGAAACAAGAAAGGATTTCGTCGAATCATACATGAAACAGGAAACATTGGCAGTTCACGGCGGATATCAGGTGGATCCCGCCACAAAGTCCGTCGCTGTCCCCATATATCAAACTGTCTCCTATGAATTTGACAGCGCGGAGCACGCTGCGGCACTGTTCAATCTCGAGGCGGAGGGGTATCGTTACACCCGCATATCCAACCCAACAACAGATGTACTCGAAAAGCGGATTGCCGCGCTCGAGGGAGGGGTAGCTTCGTTATGCGTCAGCAGCGGACAGGCTGCCGTTGCATACGCTCTACAGAACGTTAGTTCGATGGGGACCAACATCGTGTCAGTTCCTCAACTCTACGGAACGACGCATACGTTACTGGCGCATCTGCTCCCAAACCAAGGCGTCACGGTTCGATTCGCGGCATCCGACGCGCCGGATGCAATAGAACGCGTCATCGATGAGAACACCCGAGCCGTCTACTGCGAGTCCGTGGGCAATCCTGCTGGGAATATCTGCGACATCGAGAAGCTGGCTCAAGTCAGCCATCAGCATGGACTGCCGCTCATTGTCGACAATACCGTAGCCACGCCAATTCTTCTCCGCCCCATCGAATTCGGGGCAGACATTGTTGTGCATTCGCTCACCAAATTTCTCGGCGGGCATGGCACCACCCTCGGTGGAGCGATTGTCGACGGGGGTACTTTCCCTTGGTCAAAGCATCCCGCGCGGTTCCGGATGTTCTCCGAGCCCGATGCGTCCTATCATGGATTGGTTTATAATGAGCGCTATGGGTCGGCCGCATTCGTTGCTCGCTGCCGAAGTGTTTATCAACGAACTACGGGGGCAGTTCTCTCCCCGTTCAGCGCCTTTCTACTGTTGCAGGGCATTGAGACGGTCGCGTTGCGCGTAGAACGGCATACGCAGAACGCCAGAAAAGCTGCTGAGTTCTTGAATCACCACCCGAAAGTTGAGTGGGTTAACTATCCCGGATTCACAGACAGCCCATATTATTCGCTTGCACAAAAGTATCTGAAAGGAACTCCGTGTTCCCTCATGGCATTCGGAATCCGTGGCGGATACGATGCTGCCGTGAAGTTCTACGACGGGCTCACTCTTGTAAAGCGGCTGGTGAATCTTGGTGATGCCAAGTCCCTCGCATGCCACCCCGCTTCGACCACACATCGCCAAATGAATCCGGAAGAACAACGAAGAGCAGGAGTAACTCCCAGCATGATTCGTCTCAGCATCGGCATTGAACACATTGACGACATCCTGGCCGACCTTGATCAGTCCCTGAGTAAAGCCACCTAGTGCTTCTATCACAGGTCACATCTTCGCACTCAATCCAGCACATCGCTAATATGTCCATATATCTAGACAAGGAAATTCCTGTTGGCGCGCGGCACAACCACGCCTTCGTTCCATGCCCTAAGTCCGCGGTCGATCGCACACGGCCGAAACCAGAGCTAGCCATCGGGATCGTCAATAATGCGCAGGATGGAGCACTCACCGCGATGGAGCGGCAATTTCTGTCCATCTTACAAGCTTCCTCGCAAGGCATCTCGCTCCGGACCTCGCTCTTTACGCTTCCCGGTATCGCACGTTCCGACTCCGCTCGCCGTCATATCGAAGAGCACTACTCAGATTTTGATTCACTTTCGAGCATGACACTGGATGCTCTGATTGTGACCGGGCGGGAGCCGACCACACCGCACCTCCACAGCGAACCCTATTGGAAAGACTTTGCGAAAGTCGTCGAGTGGGCCCGCTCGTGCACGATTTCAACCGTCTGGTCTTGCCTGGCGGCGCACGCTGCCGTGCTACATATGGACAGAATTTCCCGGACGCGGCAGGCCCGCAAATGTTGCGGCGTCTTTGAATGCGAGCGAGTCACTTCCCATTCGCTCACCGCTGGCCTGTCGACCCATTTCAGAATCCCGCACTCACGATGGAACGGGATCGAACAGCATAGACTTTTGGAAGCCGGCTATCAGATTCTTACCGGGGCCGACACGATCGGCGCGGACACGTTTATTAAGCATGACAAGAGCCTGTTTCTATTCTTTCAGGGTCACCCGGAGTACGAAGCGGACACTCTAATGCTCGAGTATCGTCGCGACGTCGGTCGCTTTCTGCGCGGCGAATCAGCCGTGTATCCGAATATCCCTCAGGGGTACTTCGATACTGACACCGTCACAGCACTAAAGGAGATAGAAGATAACTCGAAGGGCCGTGATCGGAAGGGTGCCAGCGGAGGGCTATCCGCCGTCCTTCAGGAGGCGACGCTGAAGTACAGCTGGCGCCATACAGCCACGCAGATTTATTCGAACTGGTTGCACTACCTGGCCGCAAAGAAAATGCCTCGGCCCTACGGCGCCAATCTCTCCGTCGATCAATCATCCCAGTGGGGCACTCCGCAATAGCCCCTTCCGGGGTCACCGGTCGCCACGCCTCGTCACTTTTGCATCCCGGCGTCCAATTTACCGAGGAACGTAAACAATTAGAAGGAATCAGGCAGCGTTGATCGGGTCAGCCTGAATTCCGACATGGAGGAACACCGTGATAGAAGTCTCTGCAGACAACACAATCAACCTTAAGCAACGCATCGAGTCTCGGCAGGCGCGCATTGGTATCGTGGGAATGGGATACGTTGGCTTGCCTCTTGCACTTCTCTTTGCCGAACAGCGCTTCCGCGTTACGGGATTCGATGTCGACAAAAGCAAGGTAGAAGCGCTCAACCACGGTCACTCTTACATCGTCCGAATCCCCGCGACTGAGATTCAGCTCGCGCGGGAAAACGCGTTTCAGGCGACAGCGGATTATGCCCAAATCGCAGAGATGGATGTGGTTATCATCTGCGTCCCAACGCCCTTGAACGAGTATCATGAACCCGACCTAAGCTATGTAACTGGAACCCTTGCCAGTATTGCGCCATATGTTCGGGAAGGTCACCTTATCATTCTTGAAAGCACAACATTTCCGGGAACGACACAAGACATTGTCGTACCTCTCCTGGAGCAAAGGAATGGGCATCAGCTCCGCCTCGCCACAAACACCGTCACGCCAGGATTTTTTGTTGCGTTTTCTCCTGAACGGGAGGATCCTGGAAACGATACGGTGGCCCGTCGTGATATCCCGAAGGTTGTCGGAGGCTGTGGACCTGTAGCCACAGAATTGGCTTCAGCGGTTTACCGTACGATCTTTAACCGCACGGTTCAGGTGTCATCACCCGCCACCGCGGAAATGACAAAGCTTCTTGAGAACATCTATCGTTGCGTAAACATCGCACTGGTCAACGAGTTGAAGCAACTATGCCTCCGGATGCAGATTGATTTGTTTGAAGTGATTGAGGCAGCCAAAACAAAGCCATTTGGATTTCAGGCATTCTACCCCGGCCCCGGGCTCGGTGGTCACTGCATCCCGATTGATCCGTTTTACTTGTCATGGAAGGCCAAGGAATTCGACTTCCATACGCGATTCATAGAACTCGCCGGACAGGTCAATGAAGCGATGCCCTACTTCGTCGTCGATAATGTCATTGAGAGCCTCAATCAGCAGGGCAAAGCGCTTCGCGGGTCAAAAGTTCTCGTCCTTGGTGTTGCTTATAAGCGTGATATTGACGACTTAAGGGAATCCCCGTCGCTCACAATAATCGAATTGCTGCAGAAGCGGGGCGCCCATGTTGAATACAATGATCCGTTCTTCCCCCGGGTGGGCCAAGGACGAAAGTATGCGCTCAATATGACAAGCACGCCATTGGACCGCATCCCTGAGTTTGATTGCGTTGTAATCGCCACCGACCATTCCAACTATGACTACCCATCCATCGTCGAGCAGGCTCAGTTGGTAGTAGACACGAGAAATGCAACCCATGGCTTGAATGCTTCCAATATCTTTCGATGCTAAAGGAGTGGACAAAATCCGCCGCCAACATTTCGCCTGAATCTGTCCAGTGCGCTCAAAGGATGATCCCGTGCAGTCACGCAAGAACATTACAAGTTATTTTCGCTGTCCGGATAACTACTCTCATTTCATTCGGCGCAAGTCCCCTTTTGCGTCTAAAGGTTATTTCTCTTTCGGACAAAATGCTACGTGTTATGGATATTGCAATGGATATCATTCCAAGAGTGAACCCTCACAAGACCTTCACGACGCTCTCGAAGACACCCGCGTGGAAGACGAATGGATCTATCTGCCTTTCGATCCAGACGAAATAGTCACAAACCTTCGGCGTGAAGTCTATGCCGCTAAATGGTGGACAGAAAGATTCTCTCTCGTTGCTCGCTTGTACTACTTCATACGGCCATCTCTACCAGTTGGCGTCCGCAGGCATCTTCAACAGCTTCATCTTCGAGGCCGGAACCAGTCGGACTTTCCAAGGTGGCCTGTTGACTGCTCTGTGGACAACATTCTCGGCTCCTTGATGATGCTCGCGCTTCGGGCGAGCGGAGAGCACCGCATTCCGTTCATCTGGTTTTGGCCCGACGCAAAGAGCAGCTGCGCCATCATGACTCACGACGTGGAAACCGCGAGCGGTCGGGATTTCTGCTCAACCTTAATGAATGTTGACGATGCTTATGGCATTAAATCTTCGTTCCAGGTTATTCCGGAGCAACGCTACCACATTTCGGAGGAGTTCCTCGACTCAATACGCTCGCGAGGCTTCGAGATTGCGGTCCATGATCTTAATCATGACGGCCATCTGTACCGCAATCGTGCTCAGTTTCTGTTGCGGGCAAAGAAGATTAATGCCTATTTAAAGCAATTCCGGACGGGAGGATTTCGCGCTGGAGCCTTATACCGGAGGCAGCTGTGGTACGACGCACTGAAGTGCTCTTATGACATGTCTGTTCCGAATACAGCTCGCTTCGACCCGCAGAGTGGCGGTTGCTGCACCGTAATGCCCTACTTTGTAGGTGACGTTCTGGCAATCCCGGTCACAACCATTCAAGATTACACACTCTTTCATATCCTGAACGATTACTCGATCGACATTTGGCGACACCAGACCGAAGAAATAATGAAGAAGCACGGATTGATGAGCTTCATCGTGCACCCCGACTATATTACGAAGGAACGGCCCCGTCATGTGTATGAATTGCTGCTCGATCATTTGCGCGAGTTGCGACAGACACAGGGAGTATGGGGGACTACGCCAGGACAACTTGATCGCTGGTGGAGACAGAGGGCTGCCATGAGCCTGGTTCAGCTTGATGGAGAATGGACCATTCAAGGCGAGGGCAGTGAACGAGCCAGCGTCGCTTACGCCAGTGAAGTGGATGGGCAACTTGTTTTCGATATTGCCGATGGACCCCACCTAAGTGGTGCCACGGCACGCTGCGGTCCGCACAAAACTACCCAAAGCTTCTACAAACTCGAGGAAACATGAGATCGAAATCAGCTGCCTGCTACGCCACCGTCATCGGAGCCGGCCCGTACGGTTTATCCGCTGCGGCATATCTACGCGAGGCGGAAATTGAGGCACGCATTTTGGGAATTCCCATGTCGTTCTGGCAGAAGCAAATGCCCAAAGGCATGTTTCTCCGTTCGAACTGGGGAGCTTCGCATATAGCCGATCCGCGGAACCAGTTTACTCTGGACGCTTTCTGCCGGGATCAGGGAAACCACTGCCCTACCCCGATTCCTCTCAACCGATTTGTAGAATACGGCCTCTGGTACCAGCGCCGGGCCGTTCCTCAGCTCGAAGCTGACCTCATTCAGAGTGTCCAAATCGAGGGTGACAACTTTGTGGTTACTACTCGTTCTGGAGAGCACTTCTCGACACGAAGGGTCATCGTTGCAACCGGCATTCACGGCTTTGTTCAACGACCTCCTCAATTCGATAGGCTTCCCCCCGAACTGGTCTCCCATTCCAGTGATCATTGTGACCTGGCGCGCTTCAGAGGCCAGACCGTTGCGGTAATTGGCGCGGGACAAAGCGCCCTGGAATCAGCGGCACTGCTTCAGGAGAGCGGTGCGGATGTCGAGGTTTTTGCGCGCAGAGCACAACTGAACTGGGTAGGACTGCATCCTCGGCTCCATCACCTTGGCCCGGTTTCTCGTTTACTCTATTCAGATCGCGACGTCGGCCCAGCGGGACTTAGCCGCCTTGTCGCCGCGCCTCACCTTTTCCGCCGTCTTCCCCGGTCTCTTCAGAGTCGACTGGCTTACCGGGCCATTCGTCCGGCCGCCGCGGGATGGCTGTCCAAACGCATTAAAAACATACCGATGACATTGAATTGCGAAGTGATTCGCGCTTCCGCGCAATCAGGAAGAGTTCGCCTTTTCTTTGATAACGAAACCGAGAGGACAGTCGACCATGTGGTCCTGGCTACTGGCTTTCAAGTAGATGCCACACGCTACGACTTTCTCCCCCCCCTCATTAAGCAACATCTCCATACCGTGAATGGCTATCCGGTGTTGAAGCACGGATTTGAATCGTCAATTCCTGGATTGCACTTCCTCGGCAAGCCCGCGGCGTGGAGCTTTGGGCCCTTGGTGGGGTTCGTATCTGGAACAGAATTTTCATCGCGGGAACTCGTTGCAAGTCTACGTCGCGACTACGGCCGTAGAGCGAACTGAGAGACTCCTTGAGAAGCCGTATACTCGGGTCGAACGGTACATCCGCCCTGAACAGCCGCAGCCTTCCGGGTGCCGTCGTGCTGGGCGGCGATTTCCAAGGCCTCGGAATCGCGCGCAGCCTGGGGCGCCAAGGGATTCCGGTCTGCGTTATCGACGACGAACACTCCATTTCGCGCTTCTCCAAATACTGCGTCCATTCCATTAGAGTCTCCAGCCTGCGCACCCACGACGCAGTAGTTGGTGCGCTCATGGAATTGAAGGGCCGCTTCGATGTATCCGGTTGGCTTCTTTTTCCGACGCGAGAGGAGATTGTTGTTGCAATTTCCCGTTCTCGCGACGAACTAAGTCAACATTATCGCGTGCCAACCTCGGACTGGAACAGGATTCAATGGGCATGGGATAAGCGAAATACCTATCAATTGGCGAGAGAGCTCGACATCCCTACCCCGGACACCTTTTATCCTAGGGATGCGGATGAGCTTTCCAGAATCGCCGGTTTGCGTTTCCCGGTCGCAGTGAAGCCGGCGATTAAGGAGCACTTTGTCTACGCCACCCGAGCAAAGGCCTGGGCAGCCAATAACATGGTCGATCTCAAGTCCTTGTATGAGAAGGCGAGTGGCATTGTCCGTCCGGACGAGATACTCATTCAGGAATTCATTCCGGGCGGAGGTCTCCAGCAGTTTGCCTATTGTGCATTCTTTCGTAAGGGCGAAGCCACTGGCAAAATGGTGGTGCGTCGTCGGCGCCAACATCCGTTGCAATTCGGTCGATCCAGCACCTATGTCGAGACCGTGCAAATCCCTGTGCTTGAGGACTATTCTGAGCGCTTCCTGCGCGCGATCGACTATTACGGACTGGTCGAACTGGAGTACAAACTGGACCCTCGCGACAATCGATTTAAGTTGCTGGATGTGAATCCACGCACGTGGGGATATCACTCGATCGGTTTGCCGGCGGGCGTGGATTTTCCGTATCTGCAATACGCTGACCAAGTCGGTCTTCCGGTGACTCCTTGCGAAGCCCGGTCCGGAATCGCCTGGGTGCGTATGATCACCGATATACCAGCCGCACTCATGCAGGCACGGGCTGGAGAGCTTGACTTTCGCGAATACGTCAACTCGTTGTGCGCCGTCGATGTGGAAGCTGTATTTAGCCGGACAGATATCCTACCCGGAATAGCCGAGCTGTGCCTCTTGCCTTACCTGATGATCAAGCGGGGATTTTAGAAATTACTGGGAAGCGAATGCTACGCCCCAGTCAGGCACAGAGCAAACGGAACCTTCTGCGTTTCGAATGATGGTGGGTACTCCGGGGGAGATGGGGCACCGGAACTTAACAGAGCCGGCCCTTCTCCCCAGGGGCACGTTGGAGGGGCACCGCAAAAGTGCGTCAGGAGTTGGCTGCGCGTGACTGGTTAGCCGAAGCGCACGAGTTCTGCGTTCATCTACCGAATCCGCAATTCCGGATTGATCACTCAATGACCAATCACCGCATCCACTGCATCCTTGGTGATCCCGACCACCTCATCGATATCTGCCTTTTCCACGATCAGCGGAGGCGCAAATAGCACCTGATCTCCAGGAGCCGGATGATCCCCTGCCGCGGACCTTGTGCGTGTTATCAGCCCTCGAGTTCGCAATTCCTTTCTTAGCCGGCTGGCAAAGTCTGCCTCAACTGCGAAATTTTTCTTGGTGCTGCGATCCGCCACAAACTCCAGGGCCGCAAGCAGGCCCTTACCGCCCCGTATATCTCCCACATGCGGATGATCTGCAAATGCTTCCTGCAAGCTAAAAAACAGCGCATTCCCCATCATCCTGGAATTTTCAACTAGATTCTCCCTTTCGATGATTTCTATATTCCGTAGAGCCGCTGCACAGCACGCGGGATGGCCTGAATTCGTATACCCATGCATCCAGCGGTTAGCCGGCTCCACTGAATCCATAACTTCCTGTATGGCCCGAGTTATCATAATCCCACCCAACGGCAGGTATCCTGAGCTGACACCTTTCGCAAAGGTGAGGATATCGGAACTTACATCCCAGTGCTCCAGCCCGAACCAGCGTCCAGTGCGTCCAAAGCCTGTAATGATCTCATCTGCAATCAGCAAAACGTTATAGCGGGCGCAAACGGCGCGAATCCGAGGCCAATAATCATCAGTCGGATAAATCACACCTCCTGCCCCATGGATTGGCTCGCCAATGAACGCAGCCACCGTATCCGGGCCTTCTCGCAAAATCACCTTTTCCAGCTCGGCGGCTGCCGCCTCACCAGGCGTTTCGCCGGAATTCTCGGCCTGGAAACGATAGGGGTAACAGGTCGGAACGTGCAAAAATCCTGGCACCCGCGGTTCGAACATCTTCCAGTACGCGGAGATGCCTGTGGCGCTCATAGCCTGGAGCGTCACGCCGTGGTACCCATAGATCCTTGAGATGATCTTGACCTTGCCAGGCTTTCCCAGAACCTTCCAATAATAGCGCGCGGTCTTAAATGCAGTTTCGTTCGCTTCGGCGCCACCCGACGTGAAGAATACAGACGCCATAGCTGGTGCGAGTCCGATCAGCCGCTCTGCAAGGACGATGGACGGAATCGTTGCCGACCCGGCATATCCGGAAAAATACGCTAGGCTGTTCATCTGCTCGGCCACAGCCTCGACAATCTCAGCGCGGCCGTGTCCAATATTCACGTTCCAGAGGCCCGACAGACCATCGATATATTCTTTGTCGGCAGTATCCCTAACTCGCACGCCTTCGCCCCGAACCAGGATCAGCGCGTCCTGCTCATCGATCGGGTGGTGCAGTGAGTGAATGAGGTACTTTCGGTCGGCTGTTGCCAATTCGCTGGGTAGCATCGCTCTATCCTCGTCTAACATATTGCTCCCTTTGGGACCCTAGCCTAAACTAAATTCGCGGCCGTCACAATTTCACTTTTGGCCGGCGGCAACTTCCAGAACGCGCTCGGCGGAGAAACTCCTGCCCGAACTGCGTGCGAGAACGCAACGGTGGCTTCTTATGCAGGCCTTCGCTCCATCATTTGGCAGGGTCCACATTGTTGACAGCATCTTGAGCCGGACACTCGCCGAGGCGAGCGAACGCCCAGCAGAATCGACGTCGCCAGCTTCTCGATTACGACGCCAGGAATTAAGAGGATCGCATCCGCAACCAGTTTTGCAACTCTGCCGGAGCGTCGAGTCTCGGAGTTCGGCCCAGCGACCAAACGTGCCACACCGATGGAAAAGCCAGAATTGAGTAGCGCTGCAATAAGCTTGGAGGGTCGCACACAACTTGGGTACAAGGCGGCTCTGGCTTATTGTTCTCCGCCCTCCGGAACGGGAACCGCTGAGCGCTTCCGTCATGTTTCCTGGTGGGCACACAGTCAGATTTTCACGCAGTACCCTACCCCATGCCGATACGCGCCGAGAAATCACGCTGCATTATGCATAAGAAATCCGTTACCACAACGTAAGCTGATTTTCCTCCAGGTACCCGAAATTCAGATAGGACTGGATTCATGTTTTCAGACTCGATCGACCCTTTGACGGACTCCCGATGGAGGATATTCGTCGAAGGGCACCCCGAAGCCAGTGTTTTTCATCAGCCGTCCTGGCTGGAAGCTCTTCGAAAAACGTACAGATTAAGACCTCTCGTCTTTACCACGGCTCGCCCCGGAGAACCGCTCCGTGATGGACTGGTGTTCTGCCCGGTTCAAAGCTGGATTACGGGCAAGCGATTGGTGACCTTACCCTTCTCCGATCATTGCAATTTGCTTGCAGATTCAGAAGAAAGCCACAAATATCTCTCGGCGCAAATTGCACAATCTGTGGCCGGAGAGTTCGAGTACGCTGAGGTCCGGTCAACAGTTCCGTCAAAGATGGCTCCCCCGGACAAGTGGCGGCCTGGCAACCGCTTCCTGCGGCATTCGCTTTCTCTTAGTTCCTCCTCCGAGGAAATTTTCCGTGGCTTCCACAAGAATTGCATTCAACGGAAAATTCGCAGAGCGGAACGGGAAGGAGTGCGGTACGTGAACGGCCGTTCAGCGAGTCTGCTGAGGCATTTCTACGATCTCCAGCTGCGCACACGCCGTCGCCATCGGGTGCCGCCCCAGCCCTTCCGCTGGTTTGAGAACCTGGTCTCCTCCATGGGAACTCGCCTCACAATTCATGCGGCGTTCAAAGATGAACGCGCCGCGGCGGCGATCTTGACATTGACGCATAGAAACACCCTCACCTACAAGTACGGCTGCTCCGACGAAAGGTTGAACAACCTTGGTGGCATGCCCTTTCTTTTTTGGCAGGCGATTCAGGAGGCAAAGGACAATGGATTAGAAGTGCTGGACCTGGGGCGTACTGAAATCAACAACCACGGTCTCATTGCGTTCAAAGAGCGATTGGGCGCAAGTCCCAGCCCGCTGACCTATTGGACCTACACTGCGGGTGTCAAAGGATCGTCGCGCCGTGATGGCGTAATCAATTTGGCCGAACGCGTCTTACCCCGTCTGCCCGAATCACTTTTCCGATTGCCCCGGTCACTTTTGGCTTTAGGCGGCAGCATGATATATCCACACTTGGATTAGGAACTTGCGTGTCCGGCGGAGCAGGGATGAAACAACCAGGAAAAGCCATGGCGGATCGGAGCAACGTACGATCAATCAACCCAGTTACCGCGCTGGAGACAAATCCGTGGAATCTCCACACATTGCAGGTGGATTTCCGCGAAGATCAAAGATGGCTTGGATTCCTCTCGTCGCACCCGGAGGGATCTGTCTATCACCACCCGGGTTATCTTGCCGCGCTCGAAAAGGAATACGGCCGCAGGTGCATTGCCCTGGCCTGTGAAGGACCCGACGGAAAATTTCAGGCAATTCTTCCTCTCCTATCGACCCAGGGGCTGCCTTGGAAGATTCACAGAAATCATGTGGGGCCACGACTCTCGTCGCTGCCGCGTACCCCGCTGGGCGGACCTCTTGCAAACAACCGGGACGCACTGAAAGCAATTGTCGAGTCAGCGATCGCTCTTGTGCAGACGGGCAATGGCCAGCAGCTCGAAATCAAGACAATGATCGATGATCTGGACCAGCTTGTTCCATCTCTGCACCGTTGTGTGTGGCGCGATACCTACATGCGAGGACTCCCCAGTAATCGCGCACTTGAGGAAGACCTGTGCGAAACGCCCGAGCTGTTAGCCGCCTGCGACGGAGTGTGCAGCAAATGCCGTCGCCTGAAATTCGGAAACTCCAGTCAAAACCACAAGATCAAGTGGGCGGTCGAAAAGGCGTTGAATTTGGGTGTGAGAGTATATGCGGCCGAAGGCGATGCCGACCTCCGCAAATGGTACCCCCTGTATCTCGAAGTGATGAGAAGGAACGGTGTGCTACCGCGCCCGCTTCGGTTTTTCCAGGCGCTCCGCCGCGAACTTGGTCAAGCGGATGCCTTTACGCTGTATTTGGCTGAAATGCCGGTCGAGCGTCCAAAAGTCCTTGGATCTGTCCATCAAACGGGCCCAGGCAGTCGAATTACTGACAAGCCGCTCGCCCGCCTGGTCAACGGCTCTATCTTGCTGCACTATGGACACACGACCTTCTGGGCATTTACCGGCTCAAGTGAACATGCCATGCGATCTCACGCAAACGACCTGGGACTTCTGGAGTGCCTGCGGGCATCCTGTAGACAGCGCAGTAGATCCTTCGATTTCGGAGAGGTTGCTGAAAATCACCCACTCCTCGCGCAGTTCAAAGCAAAATGGGGAACCATTCGGAAACCCATCTATCGCTATTATTTCCCGGCGCCTGATGACACCACGGACGCAGCAATCGGAGGAGGCTCGGAGTTCGTAAGACATATTAGCAGCTTAGTCTGGCGGCACCTGCCTCTTCCCGTCATCGCTGTACTTGGGGATCGGATTAACAGTTTCCTATAAATAGAGACACTACTCTCTCGCTGGATTTTGACAGCAACTCCGATGTACTCCGCCGCTCGCTGTCGACTCGCACTGTCCCTTATTCTTCCTCTAACCCTTCTCGCTGACTTAGAACCTATTCTCCAATATACCCCCCTCTCACAAGAGCAAAACTACCGCTTCCCTACTCATTTATTAATTCGTTAAGAGGTGCTGAATGTCTGCAGAATCCACTCCTGTCACAATTGCAGAACATCGAAAGATTGCTCTTCCTCCGCGCAAGCTTCTGATCAACAATCGGTGGGTTCCTTCCCTTTCCGGCGAGTGCTTTCCGACGATTGACCCGTCAACAGGGGAAGAAATCTGCCAGGTTGCCTCTGCCAACGCCGCAGACGTGGATCGTGCGGTGCAGGCAGCCCGCGCCGCATTCGAAGCGGACTCATGGTCAAGGATGAATGCGTCGGACCGTGGCCTTCTGCTGAACAGACTTGCGGATCTTATTGAGAAGGACGCAGATCATCTGGCCGCGTTGGAAGCCATGGATAACGGCAAACCCTTCCACATCGCGAAGACTCTGGATGTGGCAAAGACCGTAGCCTGCTACCGGTACTTCGCGGGCTGGTGCGACAAGATCCAGGGCAGGACGGTTCCGATCAACGGAAATTACCTCTGCTACACACGTCATGAACCGATCGGGGTCGTCGGTCAAATCATCCCCTGGAACTTTCCCATGCTCATGCAGGCATGGAAACTGGCGCCTGCATTGGCCGCCGGAAACACAGTTGTGATGAAACCGGCGGAGCAAACACCTCTTACGGCTCTCCGGGTCGGCGAGTTAATCCAGGAGGCCGGCTTTCCCGATGGCGTGATAAATTTGCTGACTGGCTTTGGCCCCAGCGTCGGCGCCGCAATCGCGCATCACATGGGCATTGACAAAGTTGCCTTTACCGGATCGACTGAGACCGGACGCCTCATACAAGCGGCTGCCGCTGCCTCAAACCTGAAACGGGTTTCTCTCGAACTGGGAGGCAAGAATCCCAATATCATCTTCGCGGATGCGGATATCGACGCCGCGGTCGAAGGTGCTTACATCGGAGCATTTGCGAATCAAGGCCAGGTCTGCTGCGCCGGCACCCGCGTCTTTGTTGAAGACAAGGTATATGACCTATTCCTTGAAAAGAGCAAGGAGCGAGCCTGCGCCCGGGTTGTTGGAGATCCCTTTCATCCCAGGACGGAGCAAGGTCCGCAAGTCGATCAGACTCAACTTGATCGCATCCTCGGCTATATCGACGCCGGAATTGGCGAAGGCGCTGTACTGACCTGCGGTGGACACCGCATCGGCAACCGTGGATATTTTGTGGAGCCGACCATTTTTTCAGACGTAGACAGTGAAATGACAATTGCTCGCGAGGAGATTTTCGGACCGGTCATGAGCGTTCTTCCGTTTAAGGGTCTGGACGACGTTATTCGTCAAGCGAATCAAACCGTCTATGGCCTGGCAGCCGGGGTCTGGACTCGCGACGTCGCAAAAGCTCACTCCGTCGCGGCCGCCATACAAGCCGGCACGGTCTGGGTAAATTGTTATAACGTCCTGGATCCCCGAGCGCCCTTTGGAGGTTTCAAGCAGTCGGGAAACACCCGCGAGTTAGGCGAATACGGAATTCAGCAATACACAGAGGTCAAGACGGTCACCGTCAGACTTTAATCGTGATCTACATGTAGAGAGAATGCAGGTACAACGTCTCTTTGCGGGTTGGCGTGGGAAGAGCGCCAGCCGGTACCGGCCTCGATGATCAGGTTAAAACCGGCCATAGATGATCGGGTTAAAACCGGCCAACGGGATTGGCCGAAGACGTGATTGTTTTACCCTGCTGGGGTGTAGCTTTGCAAGGTAGGGCTTGTGGGGTTGATGTTCAGAGCTTTTGATTGGGTGGTAGTGTTGTACTGGCTCTGCCGGGGTCGCGCCTTGCAGAGTGATCCAGGGCCGATGACACGGGGCTGGCTCCGAAGGAATCGGTAATCGAGACCCTCTGCGGTTTTCCCGATGGGATGGCCGGTGGAGGGTTTCGTGTTTGTGCAGAGATTCCTGTGGTGAGGTTCCGTTGTGGGAGGCCACTGGGATCAGGAGTCGCGATGCCACCGGGCGTTCTTTGCCCGGCATCCTTTTCGTCTTTGCTTTTGTCATTGGGCATCTCCGGTACCGCGTAAGCGTGGGAAGGTTCTTTCAATTACCCACATTTGGACGAACATGAGGATGGGTAACAAGTAAGATTCGGCATCAAGGTAGGGACTGTTCGTGATGGTGAGTGTGATGGGCGACAATCAAAATTCCCGGCCGTGTTGCCTCATTCAGAATTGTTACCCAATCTACCAGAGAGAAATGTTACCGCCCGTCCCAAAGGGATAAAGCGCTGCCGCAAGGTCGCGCCTTCCCGGCGTCGCAGAGTTTCCGCTCTGGGGCTACAATGCTTCCATCCGAGGAAACGGAGGCGGGCTCTGCAGGGATGCAACCATGCTGAGGGATACTCGGGTGGGGCTCATCGAGCCGATGCTCGCTGCGCGGGTGCTCGTGCGCTCGCGCAGCGACAGGAAGAGAAATGAGCATCGGACGATAGACCCCCATGCCTTGAAAATCCCCGCCCCGAAAGGGCGGAATCTACGCTTGCGGAGAACGCTGACTGTCTAGCTCCTGCTGAACCGCAGCTGTTGAGTCAGCGTCGAGTGCTCCCGCTTTCGAAGTTCCGTATACAAGTCGCTCAACAATCTGCATTCGCCAGACGCGGACGCGCCGTTGCAGGGTTCGCAGTTGTCCGTCAGGAAACTCGCCACGGCCGCTGGCCTGGAGACGTTTGAGCATGGTCTTTGCTTCCATATCAGGCTGTTCTTCCAGCCAGCTCAACAGCATGGGCCAGACGTTGGCAAAAGGATCTGGTCGCGATCGCCACCAATGGCCAGGCTTCGGTTCGCGTCGATGCGTGGGCCGCACCTCGCCGGATTTCCAGGCTGTTGCAAGGCTCTTTATGAAAGGTGAGATCTCTGTAGCATTTTCCGGAGAGCGACTCTGGCTGATCGCCATCAGTGTCTCTTGGCTCTCACGGATTTGTTTGAGCAGCAACATCGGATCGAGCTTGGTCATCTGGTGAGTCAACCGCTTCTTTGCTTCCTGCGTAATGTGTGTACTGGCCTGCAGGCGGGCATAAGCCGTCATTGGTCCATCGTAGGTCTTGTGAACTCTTGCTTCCGTGCGCGTTTTGCTGACCAACTTGAACGAGGGCTGGAAAAAGTTGATGTATAGCCTGGAGGCCTCGTAGAGACGGCGTAGCGCGGCGGTCGAAGCCAGGCCTTCCAGCCGACCGTAGCCGACCAATTTGCGCACGATGGCGCCGTTCTTCTGCTCTACCCAAGCTTGATCGTTCTTGTGGTAGGCGCGGCTACGCGTGAAGGCGATGCCATGCTCCTGACAGTAGTTCCACAGCGTGTCGTTCAGAAAAGCACTGTCGTTATCAGTATCCACACCAAGTATCGAAAATGGCAGCATCCGGCGGATGCCGCTGATCGCTTCGACAATCAATGCCTGTTCACGAACGGGCAGTGCAATGCACTCAGTCCAACCGGAAGCTACGTCCGTCAAGACCAGCGTATGGACAAAGCTGCCTTCATTCCTGGCACCACAGTGAACAACCATGTCCACTTCGAAATAGCCCGGTGCCGGTTCGTCCCAATCCGCAAAGGTGCGCACTGGAACCAGTTTTCGGATGCGGTTCAGCGCTGCGTACTTCTTTTTGCGCCCGCCATATGCCTGTTCCCGAATCGAACGAAGATGTCGATCCATGGTCGCGGCACTCATGGTCATCAACTGTGCCCGCACGGTTTCTTCCAATAGGAGATGCCCATGCCGCTCCATCGCTTCGACGAGCGCCGGGATCGCCGCTTTCAGACGCTTCCCGCAAATCCGATCCGCTGCTTCCCATAGCACGACCAGCGCTTCTCGAACTGCCTCTTTGTAGACCGGGCGGCACGGGCGTTTTCGTGCAGGGGCCGGCGGGGCGGCCAAAAGCCTGATCGCGTGCTTGCGGTGATAGCCGGTCGTCTTGGTGAATTCATCCAGGATGAGCTTCCTGGAAACTCGGTCGGCCTCGCGATATCGCCGGCTGACCTCTGCTGTGAGCTCCTGTCGTGTGGCCAATGTAATTCGTCTCCTCATCTCCGCTCCCGGCGAAGCGGCTTACGCTGCCCGCCGGTAGCATTTTCAATGAGGCAACCGCCCCGCGCTCAGTAGCAATTTGGTTGCGGCAATGCGACCGGAACATTAGCTTGACGCCAGACACAAGCGATTGAGAAGCTGCAGTGGTACTCTTTGCGATGGAAAATTGAGGTCTTCCACAAGATCCTGAAATCGGGCTGCAAGACCGAAGCCTCAAAACTCCG
>JAJZKY010000311.1 GCA_021803885.1 Planctomycetota bacterium | reverse complement strand
GACGAACCGCGGTAAATGTCGGTGCTCGCGCCGTGAACGGATACGAATATTCTTCCGCGCTACCGCCAGTATGGATGTTTGGCCGCTTGAAGTTTTAGCCGTCTGGAGGTGATAATGGGAATCGTTGGAAAAGGATTTTTAATGAAATCATCAACGGTCCGAGTCCTGCTGTTAAGAACCGCCGGTACCAATTGTGATCAGGAACTGGCGCTGGCGTTTAAGCGTGCCGGAGCGGCAGTGGAGACGGTGCATATTAACCGGCTGCTGGCCGAACCGGGGCAACTTGCGGAATTTCAGATTATGGGAATACCTGGCGGGTTTTCCTATGGTGATGACATTGCCAGCGGAAAAATACTGGCCAATCAACTGCGGCACCATTTGCGGGCGCCGTTGGAACAGTTTGTGCGCGATAACAAGATGATTCTGGGGGTATGTAATGGTTTTCAGGTGTTGGTAAAAGCGGGACTGCTTCCGGGGCCTATGCCGCAACTGGAGCCCGACGATGTTTTCACCACGACACTTACCTGGAATGCCCAGGCCCGATTTGAAGACCGCTGGATAAACTTGCAATCGCAATCCTCGATATGTCCATGGATACCACCGGGACGTCGTCTGCTGCTGCCTGTGGCTCATGGGGAAGGGCGCTTCGCGGTGCGGGATCAGGCCGTTATGCGAGCTTTAATCGCTAATGATCAGATTGTTTTTCGCTACATAACCGCGCATGGAACACCGGCGGTTGATTTTCCGGATAATCCTAATGGCAGTCTCGAGGCCATCGCGGGAATTTGCGACATAACGGGGCGGGTACTGGGTCTTATGCCGCATCCGGAACGGTTTAGTGATTCTCTCCAGCATCCATTCTGGACCCGGCTGGAGGGCAAAGTTGTACCCGATGGTCTGCAATTGTTTGAAAATGCGGTAAAGTACGTTCATTCCGCCATGGCTGTAGAGGTCTGACTGTAGCGTATAGCCATGGAGTGACACGGAGGTCCGACACCTTGAACTCCCACAATGCGAAAGAACCCCATAGTTTTCTCAAGCGGCAGTGGATGCCGGCTCCGGCGGCGGATCGAACACAAATGGCCACGTTGTCACGGGCCTTGGGACTCCATCCACTGACCAGCCGGATTCTGCTGGGGCGGAATCTGGGAAATCCGGAAATGGCCCGGCAATTTCTGGAGCCGGAATTCAAGCATATTCTGCCGCCGCAAAGTATTCCCGGTCTGGAAGCCTGCGCCGATATTATCGCTCGCGCTGTAACGGAGCATAAGAAAATTACCATTTATGGTGATTACGACGTAGACGGCATCACCGGTACCGCCATGCTGCATCGATTTTTTAAACTCGCCGGGGCGGATTTTAATACCTATATTCCCCATCGAATTGAGGAAGGCTACGGCTTATCCATAGAGGCGGTTGAAAACATCGCCCGGAGCGGCACGCAGGTATTGCTGACTGTGGATTGTGGTATTACCGCCCGGCAAGCGGTGCAGGCTGGATGCCGGTCCGGCATGACCATGGTGCTTACCGACCATCATGAATCAGATGGTGATCTGCCCGCAGCTCATGCCATAGCGCATCCACGGTTGCACGGATCCACCACAGGCAATACGGATTTATGTGGGGCGGGTGTGGCCTACAAGCTGGTTTGGGCGGTAGCGGCACGGCTGTGCGGTCGGGAGAAATTATCCCAGATATATCGTGATATGCTCATCGAATTTACCGCACTGGTAGCGTTGGCCACAGTGGCGGATGTCGTACCTCTGCGCGGCGAAAACCGGATTTTAGTCCAGTACGGTCTGAAACAACTGGCACGTTCCGAGCTGATTGGTCTG
Source organism: Planctomycetota bacterium (assembly GCA_021803885.1). Next base: position 4,261 of record JAJZKY010000311.1, on the reverse strand, counting down.
AAGGCGCTGGTGCACGCGGTGGGTCTGGAAAATCGCGTCCTTGACGGTACGGCGGTAGGTTTTAAGCTGGGGCCACGGCTCAATGCGGCGGGTAGAATGGGACATACCGATATGGCGGTCGAGTTGCTGACTACCGACCATGCCGGGCGTGCGGCTGAAATTGCGGGATATCTGGAGGCCAAAAATAAAGAACGCCAGGGCGTTGAGCGTAAAATCACCGCCGAGGCGATAGAATTAGTGCGTCATATGCCGGAACTTCCGTCGGCTCTGGTGTTATGCCGCCCGCATTGGCATGCCGGAGTGGTGGGCATTGTAGCGGCACGACTGGTAGATACATTTCATCGCCCCTGTTTCGTATTGACCGAGGACGGGCCGACCAGCAGCGGCAGCGGGCGCAGCATTCCCGGAATTCCGCTGCATGAGGCCATTGCCCATTGTCGTGATCTGTTAATCAGCGGCGGTGGCCACTCGGCGGCAGGTGGAATTAAATTACACACCGCACAGCTCCATGCGTTTATAGCCCGGCTGTGTGCCTACACCGATGCTAAATTGCCTGTTGGCGGATTGGTTCCCATTCTGGAAATCGACGGGGAACTGGAACCCTCGGATCTTGATTTTCAGGCTTTCTCCGAGCTGGCAACGCTGGCCCCTTTTGGTCATGGCAACCCTAAGCCCAGGTTTCTTCTTCGGGGAGTGGAAGTAGCAGCCCCGCCGCGAAGAATCGGCCTGCGGGGTTCACATATCACCTTGCATCTGAAAATCAGGGAGCATACGATTCGCGCGGTGGGGTTCGCCTTAGGGCCAGCGGAACCACTGCTGTTCCCAGGTATGATGTTGGACCTGGTGGTTCATGCCGGTGTGGACCGGTATTACCGTCAACCGCGGATGGAACTGCATATTATTGACTTTGCCCGACATGATGGCGGCCCGCTGCATCAAGCCATACCCACATTGGAACAAACCGACACGGGCTTGACTATTGGCTCAGCATTGCTACCAGAGTGTTGAGGTCAAAACCACCGCTGATACGGGAAGCTGGAATGCCAGCCGCCGGCTCCGTGCCGATGACTGCGGTATTCTCTTTCACCGCCACACGTGGCTTTTGTGGTTCCATACCCAGGCTGGCCAGGGCATAACGCTCTCTAATTTCAATAATTTTTGGATTGGTGCTGCTGATAAGTGCATGATAAAGACGTTGCGACATGGCGAGTTTACCGACATCCAACCAGACATAACTGCATTTATGGCAAAATTGCATCTCAATGGGAAGCATTGGATGCAAACGATCCATAGTCATCGACCGCCGACACTCCGGGCATGGAAAGGGCCGTTTATTGTGGCCTTCAATAACCAATGCCGCCAAGTCCTGCAACGAAGGAGCATTGGGGCCGGCATCGGGTGGGTCTGCGGCTCGGACAAGGTGCATAAGACTTACACGGGAAATCCATGTGCCAAAACAGCTGTTGCAGGTTTTGACGGTAACGCCGCCATAATTACTTATGGTAAGCGGAACAAAACAGCCGGGGCACCGTGGCATAAACTTCTCCAATCCCAATATGCACCAAACAGACGATAAGCAGTAATATATTATTCCGTGTCATGGCACAATTGACAAGCCACCGTAGTGAAACTACTGGATTACAGACACTGGACAATCATTTTAATCGGGAACATGCTAAAATAGAATTAACAGAATGGAGGTCAGGCCGCAGCCTGTATTATTGGCGAGGTATGCCCATGGCGGATACTACCCAAGAAATCAATGCCGGCGTTTCCGCAGTTTTGCCGGTGGACATTGCTGAATCCCTGGGACGGGTGGCCAAAAGATACCGCCGGTTACAAATTGCCGGGGCCTTGTTGCGGGCTATTCTGGCAGGCTTGCTGCTGGTACTGGGCTTGGTGCTGGTTATGGGGGCCTGGCCCATGCTTCCGGTAGCCGGGCGCTGGATCATAGCGCTGGCGGCCTGGGCGGGAACCATTACGGTTTCAGTGTGGTTTTTACGACCGGCATTAAGTACTGTAAATCTACAATCCGCTGCATATCTGGTGGAAAAACGCGAGCCGGAACATGAGGAGCGCATCATCAGCGCCGTAGAATTTGCGCAAAACCCGCCGCCGGTAGAGCAGGCCTCTCCGGACCTGGTACAACAAGTCATTACGCAGGCACGCCAACACACTGAACACATTCATTTACCAACGGTTCTTTCCGCCCAAACACTTTGGCGCCGGATTGGATACTGCGGCGCTGCGGTTTTGGCCTGGCTGATACTGTGGCCTTTGTTTCCACAAACGGTAACCACCGGCGTATGGAAAATTTTCGCGCCATGGAGTACGCCTCCCGGTTGCGGGTTGACCATTCGTGTGACTCCGGGTGATGTCACAACGGGGCAGGGAGATACACTGGAAATCATCGGCCGCGCCATACTTCCGCCGGGCGGGAAACCGGTGCATTCCATGACCCTGGCCATGAACAATTCCGCCGGATTTCAGCGCCTGATAAATATGACGCGGATTGGACCGCATCAATTTCGCTCGGAGGTTAAGAATATTGCCGCGAGTTTTCAGTACCGGCTGCAAGCGGACCATATAGCCACGCCCTGGTACCATGCCCGGATTATCGCCCGTCCACGCATTTCAGAACTGCAACTGCGGTACACTTTCCCGGCCTATACCAGCCTGCCACCGCGAAGCGTAGTTGGTAAGAACGGCACGATCCAAGCGCTCATCGGCACGCAGGTGCAGCTGATTGTGCAGGCCTCGGAACCACTGGCAACGGCAAGTTCTCTGTCCATGCATACTCCTATTGCCGGGGTGCTTCAGCAATTACCACTGACGAAACTGGCGGGGCTGGAATATCAGGCGACGTTTCCGGTGCAATATACGAGCCGTTATCGAATCAATCTGATAAATGCCCAGGGCATAAAAAACAGTGACAACCGCGAATGGCCCATTATAGCCATTCCAGATCACCCTCCGGTGATTCATATATTGGAACCGGCCCGGCGGGTACGGGTACGTGTGGATGATGTGATTCCAATTACCTTTGCCGCCTCGGATCAGTTCGGTCTTGCGGGCGTAAAGGCCATGGTCCGTGTGGGCCAGGCACCTTTTTTACGCTATCGGATTGATCTGGGGATAAAAAATCCGCGTCAGGTACAACAACAATGGAAACTGTCCATTGCAGATCAACTTCGCCAGGCGGATCAACCCCGCGCCAAGGTGATTTTTTACCGACTGGAAGCCAGTAATAACTGTACCCCGGCCCATCAGAAAACACGCACCAGCCTGCACGAATGTATCATTGATCGTCACTTGCTGGCCAGTTATCAGCAGCGCCAGGATCGGCGTGCTTATCAGAAGTTAAATAAAATTATGGCGCAAGCGCAGCGTAATATTCGGCAGGATCAACTACGTATCTCCAGTCTGCAACGCGCGGTAGGAAATCGCCGATGGTCCGCCAATCAGCTGCATGCGGCACAGCGGGTACAGCAAAGTCTGGCCCAAACGGTAGACAATCTAAAGGCGGCCGCCCGATCTGCGCAAAATTCAGCCTTGGCAACTGGAGCCCAAAAGGCGGCGGCGACGGCGGAACAGAATTTACCCCAGGCCGCCAATGAAGTGGCAGCCGCTACATTTTCCGGCCCCCAACAGGCTGTGCAACGGTCTCGAAACTTTGCCGGGGCCCAACGTAATTTACAACAGACACAACAGACTCTGAGACAGCTGCGGCAGCAGATGGCTCAAACGGCGGACCAACAGGAACTGGCGGATCATTTGCGTTCATTAGCCCGGCAACAGCAGAAACTCGCCCGGCAGATGTTACAACAACCTGATTCCTCCAACCTTCAACGCCGGCAGCACCAGTTGCGCAGTCAGTTAAGTAAACTGGTGCAAAAGCATAAGTCTCTCCAGACACCGGTGGCCGCCAAAGTGCAACCCACGCTGACGGACCTGAAAAATAGAATCGGTAAAATTCTATCCAGCCAGCAGATCGCAGAGCATACACTCCGCCAGCAATTTGCGTCCAAAGCCGCCAAAGGGCAAATGGGTGCGTTAGCTGCGCAGCAGCAACAATTGAATCAGCAAATTCAACAATTGGATAATTTCATCAATTTTACTCACCAGCCGCAGTTGAATCCGCCCAATTCCGCCATGATGAATGCGGTAGTCAATAATCTTCAAAGGCATGCGGCCAACGCAGCGCTGACCGGTCAGAATCAGATAACCGATCGCCTGAATCAAACCGCCCAAGCGTTGCGGC
>JAJZKY010000310.1 GCA_021803885.1 Planctomycetota bacterium | reverse complement strand
TTTGGCTACCGTTTGCCGGGGTCACTTGTTGGATGCCCTCGAATGGCCTAGACTATTGTATGAGTCGGACCGATGCGTGAGATGTGCCACCCTCTGTTGGTGTTGGGTTGCCGACGAGCGATGAGGTAGGCGAATCGTGGCCACTCCGACTTACCGGCCATATCCACCGTTTGGAAACAGGTATGGCTGAGCCAGAACGAACGGGAATTTTAACAGGAAACTCATGACCAATCGTATGCACTTGGAACTGCCGGAAGCCTTCGCGGCTCTGGGCTTAGATCATGCAATGCTGCTGGCTTTGGCAGAAATTCACTTTCAGGAACCTTCGGAAATACAAAAGCGGCTGATTCCCGTGGCCCTGCGCGGCGGCGATGTCATTGGACAAGCCCGCACCGGCACGGGAAAAACCGCGGCCTTTGGTTTGCCAATTCTGCAGCGCATGGATCCGGCACAGGCCTTTCAGGCATTGGTAGTTGTGCCCACCCGCGAATTGGCCGTGCAGGTGGAGGCGGAACTGTTGCGCTTTGCCAAGCATACGGCGTTGCGACTGCAAGTGGTATATGGCGGCCAAAAGGTAACACACGATCTCAAGCTCCTGGAACGCCAACCTCATCTGGTGGTGGGTACGCCCGGGCGAATAATCGACCTAAATGACCGTGGGGCCTTGCCACTGCACAACATGAAGTTTGTGGTATGTGACGAGGTAGACCGCATGTTTGACATCGGATTTCGCGATGACGTGCGCAAAATCCTCTCAGCGTGCGTAGCGCCCCATCAAACGATTTTGGTTTCCGCCACCATTAATGACGAAATAGAACGACTGGTGGCCAAAAATACTGTTCATCCGGAACGCATTTTTACGTCCACCAACCAAGAAACGCTGACCAATCCTGAAGCGGTACAATATTTTGTAGGCGTGCAACCCTGGGATAAACAACGGGCCTTGCACCTGCTGCTCAAGCAGGAGAATCCGAAATTGGCAATTATCTTCTGCCGAACCAAACGCAGTGTGGACAAAGTGGCGGGTTCGCTGGCCGCCCATGGCATCAATGCTTCCCCCATTCATGGTGATTTGCTTCAGGCCAAGCGCGAACGGGTGATGCGCGGCTTCAGGACCGGTAAAATTAATGTGCTGGTGGCCACCGATCTGGCCAGCCGCGGCATTGATGTGCATGAAATAACGCACATTATCAACTATGACGTACCGGAAGAAGCCGAGGTATATGTGCATCGGGTGGGCCGCACCGCCCGCATGGGAGCCACTGGCCGGGCATTTACGTTTGTCGCACCGGGCCAGGCCCAATTGCAAACCGAAATTGAAAAGCTCATTAATCACCTGCTGGAAGACTATAAGATTCCGGGCTTTGTGCCCTCGCCTGAACCGGGCCGCGGCCACGGTTTCGGCCAAAACCGCCCCGGTGCGGACTTTCCGGTGGACCGGCAGGATGCGGATGCTCACAGTGCCGCTCGGGCCGCGCCCAGCGCCGCCTCCGCAGCCGATACCACGGTCTACAGTCCCACCTCTTTTGGCGCAGCATCGGTGGAAAGCAAGCCTCGTCCATTGAGCGGTCGATTTCCCACGCGTCGTCGCCGGTGATGTTAAGCTGCGAAGAGTGGCAGGGACGCCGCAATCCTCCCGATGCGGAGAGCTGCCCCGCGGTTACGAACGATCATTTAGCCACTGGCGTACTGCCCGCACGTTCCCTCGCCCCAAAACAGATGGTGTCCTCACCCGCATTAACCATCCCGTTAAGCGTGCCCGCCATGCGGGCGGCGCTCCCAGCACCGGAACAGATTAAACCACAGCAACGGAAACGCCACCCCCGGCCAGATTCGTTGCCGGTAATTCCCGATGCATAATTCCCACCCGTATCCGCGCGTCGCGCCGCTTAACCGGTGCCCCCAAAGCCCGGCGATCGTTTCGCCGTCGCTGGGCACGTGGATCCCGGGGCGACCCTTTCGGCGTCAACGCTTGTTTGTGCCAGCACCTTGCCGTGATGGCTGCCAAGAACATGGAAAAGTCGTTTAACCGTGTCGAAGGAGTTCTGAAAACCGGTGGGGCTTGGCCGCGGGTCGCGTTGGCACGCCTGCGGCCTTTGAACTTCACTGGGCGCCTTGCAACTTGGCTACTCGGGCGCGCACAAGCTTATCGCTCGTGCCGGGAAGGTGTTTGAGCGCTTGGCGATACCAGTACACGGCCCGCAACTGGATATTGGTTTTCATCAGGCCGTGATATCCGCGGGCCAACGTCCACCACTGGTTTCCCAGAATAATTTGACGCTTGGGTTCATGTGGATCGGAAAGATCCACTTTAGCGGCCCTGCGCACGCCGACCACAGCGCTATGCTGCAGGTACGGCAGGCCGGCCGCCCAATGGCCACCGAGAAAGCAGGTGTATTCTCCCACTACCTGGTTAGCTGTGGGGTCGGCAGGTTTTTTGGCAATCACAGCCATGGCGGCGATATCGCGCCCGTGCATCAGCCGGGTTTGCACCAGTAGCGACTTTAAGTTCTCAGAAAGGCGCCCCAGCCGCGGATCGCCAATGCGATGCACCGCCCGGCGGGCGGTGATCATAAATGCGATGGCCTGCTGGTACCGGTCCGCCCCAACCAGCCGGCTGAAATCGTGTTGAATATTTCCAATGGCTTGGCGATAAATTGCCACCGCACGCAGCCGCACCAGTGGCTGCAGCGCCAGCACCTGGTGCGTTTTGGGCAGGTTCCACCACAGGTCGCCCAGTCGGATCTCGTCCACAGCGTTGGGCGCTTTGATGTCATTTAATTGGACGATTTTGATCAGCGCGTGGCAGCCCGAACTTTTGGCCGCGGCGCCTCCCGCCGTTGCGGCATGGGGCTGGTGGGACATCACCCAATCGTAAATGGCGGTGCGAAGCAATGCTGCCACGTTGTGCGGGTGTTGTTGAAGAAGGTCCTCGTCGGCCAAATGCTGCTTATACGCGGCCTGCAGCATCACCAGTTGCCGCGATCGCGGCGGTACAATTCGTAAATACCAGGCATTTTGCACCGTTTGGGCACAGCGAAAGGCTACGGCAAGCAGCGACCTGGCCGAGGCAAAAGCATGGGCGGCAATCGCCTCGCGTCCCCATCGGTAGGAGGTTTTCATGAGAAACTTGCACGACCAGCGGTCCTGCAAGTTCGGCAGCGCCAGCGCCGTGGCCTTGGCCAGCAGCTTCCAGCGATTGATTTTGTAATTTCTACAAAGCGCCTGCGCGGGGGCCACAATCATGCCGGGATTACTTTTGCGGGCGGCAAGTTGCCAGCACAGGGTCAGGGCGACGTAGGCTTTGGCGGTATGTTTGTTGTTGGCATAAGCGTATTTGTTGAAAAGATAATCCATGAACTGATAGGCGTGATTGCTGTCCATTCGCCCATACTTAAGTCGAAAAAGGCGTGAGAAGTACCGGCGGGCTGATGCTTGTGCGGCTGCCGATGGAATGGGCGCGGGGTTCACCGGCGTCCACGGATTCCATTCTGGCGGCATGGTTTGGGCGTGTAGTGCGTCGGCCACCCCAAGGTTGGCTAAAACAACCACCACCAGGAAAAACGCCCACAGGCTTGCACGTGTTTTACACACCGCTGCTCCAAAGTCTTCACTGCCTTACCTGCTTAGGCCCTTTGAAGGACTAGCAAACAACATCAACGTCACATTTATATCATTGCCAGGCGAAAAGTACAAACGCTTATCGGGGCCGGCGCCCAATGCCCAATGGGGGTGCGGCCGCCAATTTTGGCAAGAATCCGGTTCCGGCCGAAAGCCATAACCAAACTGATTCTGTTAGCTTGGCCGTGGGGCTCGCGCCCGTGCGTCGCCGCCTTGGGCCGTTAAAACACGCCCCCAAAAAAGGGCCAACATTGCCTTATTTTGATGGTTATGGTGACTGGTTTTGCAGGTTAATTACAGTCTCCGACGGGCACGTGTTGAGGGTGGTCGGTACTGCGATGTTCTGCCAGGCCTTGGATGTGGCTTCATGCGACGTCGGCACTGCTTGGCGGCAAAGCCGGCGGTGGTGACTCCAGAATCTAATTCTTCAAAACCTTGCGCGGTGGAAACCGGAGCACATAAAAAGTGCCCAGCGCCAGCAGTAAAGCGCCCCACCAGATTGCCGGATGAGTATTGGCCAACGAAACTTGGTGCGCCGGCGGATAAAAGAGTTCCCACAGACCCGTAGCCTCAATAATGACGCCGTAAATCAACAATTGAACCCCGATTAAAAACCAGATGGCATTGGAATGATTGCTCATAACAGGCTCCTTACCAGAAATAAAGGTTCAGTGCGACAAAGATGACCGTGATGACGCCGGCCCAGAAAATGGGGCGGTGCAAAAGAGGATACTCGCCCTCTGGTGGAATTTCTGTGCAACCCATCACCAGCCCCTTGAGTTGGGCTTCCGGAGTGGGCTTGGTGGCCAGGCTCACCGCCACGGTCACCACTACCACCAGGATAAAGCTCCACAAAGCCCGAAACATATCCGCCGCCATCGGCTTGGCTCTGGCCGATAGGGCAATGTATTTCAAGGCATCCGGCACACGGTCTACCCAAACCCACATGCCAATGGAAGCCACCGTGCCCACCAGCAGCCCCCAGAAGCCGCCGGCCGAAGTGGTGCGCTTCCAGAGCATTCCCAAAATCACGGTGCCAAAGAGTGGGGCCACAAAAAAGCTGAACAGGGCCTGCACGTAGTCCATGATGCCCGGTGCGGCCATCGCCCAATAGGCCGTACCAATGCTGACCAGCACGCCCACGGCGGTGCTCCATCGCCCCATCGCCAGGTAATGGCGGTCGGTGGCTTTCGGATTGAACATGGGCCGGTAGATATCATGGGTCCAGACGGTGGCAAACGCCGTTACGTTGCCCGCCATTCCCGACATAAACCCAGCCAGCAGAGCGGTGATTCCCAACCCCAGCAACCCCGGTCCGCAGTATCTGGCGAGCATGAGCGGCAAGACATCGTTATAGCTGTAAAGCACCTTGCCGTGGGCGGCGGCCGCATCCACCACGGGCTGCGGGAATAGCTGCGTTTTCAGCAGGCCAAGCCCCAGCAACCCGGGCAGGATAACAATCAGCGGCACAAACATCTTGAACCCGGCGCCAATGATCGGCGCCATCTTGGCGGCGCGTAAATCCCGCGCGGACATCACCCGCTGCACCACCAGAAAGTCCGTCGTCCAGTACCCCATCGAAAGCACGGCGCCCAGGCCAAACACAATGCCGATCCAGTTAATGCCCATGGGGTTATCATGAAAATGGCCCAGCGTGCTCCATGCGTGCACAAAACTGCCCGGGTTATGAATGCCAAAATGGGTCAGGTTGCGTACGATGTCGTGTCGCAGGCCGCTCCACCCGCCCGCCTGCACCAGACCGAGAATGGGAATCAACAGCGCTCCAAGCCAAATGAGCATAAATTGCAAAACTTCATTAAAAATCGCCGAGAGCAACCCCGCCAGTACCACGTATGCCCCCATGCTGATGGACGAAACCCAGATGCTGAAATTCATGTCCCAGCCGAGCACCACCTGCATCACCAGGGCCATCGCAAAAATGTTCACGCCGCTCATCAAAATGGTCATCCCCGCAAAGCAGATGGCCGAAAGGCCGCGCGTGGCTGGGCCGTAGCGTAGTTGCAGATAGCCCGGTACGGAATGGGTGCGCGAGGCGTAATAAAAAGGCATCATCACCAGGCCCAGCAACAGCATGGCGGGAATGGCTCCGATCCAATACCAATGCACCGCGAGAATTCCGTACTCGTACGCCGAGCCGGCCCAGCCTAATAGTTCCAAGGCGCCGAGATTGGCGGCAAGGAAGCTTAATCCGGCGATCCAGGCCGTCATCTGCCGCCCAGCCATGAAGAAGTCCTCGCCGGTCTTGGTGAACTTTTTAAGATATACCCCGATGCCGATCACGAAAATGAAATAGATGGCCACGATGAGCAAGTCTACCCATGTAGCCGAGATAATGGGCCGACTGCCAAGAGCTGCAAGCACTACCGGCAGGTGATACATAAGGCTCCCCACAGCTAAAACCACAACCATTTACAACCTTGGGGCCGGCCGGGGCCGTCCCGAAAGGCATCAGAAAACA
>JAJZKY010000309.1:2144-6115 GCA_021803885.1 Planctomycetota bacterium | reverse complement strand
GATGCCAGTGCCACTGGCATCGGCCCCAGCAGATACACCTGCCGACTGATGATGAATCCACCACCTACATCGTGCTCCATCACTCCATACTTGGGCCCGAACCAGATCAGCGGCCCGCCGGGACCGGTGCGGTAGGGTTGGAGGTGCGGCCAATGATAGTAGCACCGGGCCCAGAGATTCAGCTCGCTTCTGAGGCATGCCGGCCAGAACATGACATAAAACGGTGCGAGATTGAACTCCACATCAATGGTACTGAAGTAGCCGGTGCCACCTTCGTATGAGGTGAACAGGAGTTTACCGTTCGGCCGGCGCAGCATCCATGTGGCGCCGAGATATACCTGAAAATTACGCGCGATAAATGCCTGAATATCGGGAGGGATGGCAGCGCCGGATATTACATCATCGAAAATGCGGCTGCGTCTGAGCATCGAATGGCGGTGATGTCTTGCGTAATGGATAACGGAATGAATATTGGCAAATAGTTTCTGGTATTCAAATTCGCACGGAGTTCCGAAGTAACTCACCACACTGCGGGTATTAACATATTGGGCAAGTATTAACCACACATGTCGCGATGTGCCCGGCGCCACTGTCAGAGCGTTTTGAAAACAGGTGCAGTGATCCATGGATATCGGGGTGAATGTACCGGCACTGGAGAGCGCAACGGCCTGCGTCTCCGGCAGATTTTTCGGGTATTTGTCGGTCTCGGGACCGCGAAAGATCACATGCACGGTTTTGTGCCGTTCAATAATACCGTCCGTGCGGTTTACCGCTGTGGCCCCGCCCGCAGGCAGACCTGCGAGCACCGCCGCATTCATGGCACGACCCGTGCGATTGGTGATGGTGCAGCGCACCAGGATTGCCGGTGCCAGGCTCAAGCGCAGGGCGCGGGGATAAAATGGGGAGATGAATTCCCATCGGACGCTCACGCCGCGGGGGTATTGCGTGCTGCGCAGTTCGGCACTGGTCATCGTACGATGCAGAGTGAAATCCGTGATACGCACATCCCGCCGACCCAGATACTTCTGTGGAAGCAGCGGCAGAATGTAGCGACGCCGATCCAGCTTTATGCCCAGAAGCGCATGCGTGTAAACGCCGTCCGTCAGGGACGAATGATTGTGGCGTGGGCCCAAACCCGCCGGCAGAAGCCCGGCGTGATGAGGATAAAACTGAATACCGAATTTCGAGCCGAATCGGTTGATGTATTGATCCTGGTGCGGCTTAAGGCGCATGAAAAGCGGTGGAAGGCGCGAGGCGTGCGTGTATCCCACCGCAGTTGCGTCACGGGCGACAAAAACAGCCGCAACCGCCACCAGAAGTGAAACCGTTCCGGCAGAGATCTGTATCGCCGCCTGCCGACGATTTCCCATACGTCGACAAAAAGCGAGGCCGACCCGCACGATCCAGTCGCTACTACAGGCTAAGGCCCTCAACGCATCGAGTATCAACCTTTTCATCAATTATTTTCTCCTATCTCGCGCCGATATTGGCTCGGTGAAACACCAATTTCCCGGCGGAAAGCCCTTGCCAGATGCCCGCCGGAAGTAAAATGCATCGCGTGGGCAATCTGATCAATCTTCATGTCGCTGCGCAGTAGGGCCTTGACCCGTTCCATCCGCGCCCGCCGTATTTCCTCCCCCAATGTACGCCCGCACATCCGCCTAAACCGTATTTCCAGACTCCGACGATTAAGCCCGACATGCGGCAAAAGCTGTTTGACTCCGAAATTTTCATCCCGATGGGCACGGATATACAAAATCGCCGCGCGCACCGCCGGGTCCCCGACGTGAATGACATCCGTCGAGGCACGCGCCATAACCGACAGGGGGCGGATGGTCGCCTTAGTGGCAGTGATCGGATGGCCGAGAATAACCTCCCGTAACATCTGAAACGCCGTTCTCCCCACCTGCTCGCCCGCCTGCCGAACGCTGGAGAGAGCGGGGATCACCATGTTACACAACAGGTAGTCATCATCCACGCCGAGAACCGCCACATCCTCCGGCACTCGAAGTTTGCATGCGTGTGCGCATTCAATCACACGTATACCCCAATCGTCACAGGCGGCGAAGATTCCGACCGGGAGCGGCAATGATCTCATCCAATCGATGAGTGTTGCCCTGGCTGATGGTGAAAAATCACGCCCGGGGAGGAAAATCGCCTCAGGCGCAGAACATACATGCACCTTCCGCGGCTGGAGCATTCGGGCAAAGCCGTCGAGGCGACATTGCGTCCAAGGGGTATGGTATTGGTGGTAAAAAGCGAAATTCTCCAACCCGATATCAATCAGGTGGCGGGCCGCCATTTCTCCTATGGTCTTTTCGTCGGTCGTGATGGTCGGGGAGGCTTCCGCACCCAATTCATATCCGAGTCGGATATACGGGCATCCGAGCTTGTTTAAGGTCTCGATCTCAGCAACATTGCCGGCTTCGATCAACACCCCGTGTGGCGCCCACTCGAGTAATTTTGCAATATGTTGATCTTCACCTGGCCCTACTTGCCGCCTGAATAATCGAAATTCCCAAGCCCCCGGCGGCTCCCCCTGCGACGTGGCAAGTTCCAGTCGGGCGCGCTGAATCCCGCGGATGTTGGATCGGGCATATTCCCGGTCCGCATCCAGCAATAATGCAATCCGCCTGCTGCCGTCGCGATGCCCAGATATATCCATAGCCGAATATCCTGCTCCAGAATTGCGGGACCCTGATTTGTGACCACTCCGCTCACGGTAGCCGCTGCATTCGGCTTCCAGAGGAGCTGTTAAGGATATAGCAATGATTCGCGCAATACGCAAGTCACCCCCCCATTTTATCGGGCGCCGCAAAATATCGATTGGTCAGGGATATTCGATGTTACGCCTCTCGAGTTGATGCGCAAAATGGTATATAAATCCTCGCATATTGGTATTGTGGAAGCAACTTTCCAGTGCTAGACTTCATCAACCTCGACGTGAACAAGTAGATGGTCGAGGACAAGGGATATCTGAGAGTTGCAAGTCAAGGATGGTGCCGCGTGGTGATACGCGAGCCCGACAAAGTCAGTCAGGCGGGATGTTCCGCTGCGGGCAATTGTTGCCGGAGGCTTTGGTTTGGAAAACCGGGTGTTTTGGCAACGAGGGACGCCGTTTAAGCCTGTTTACTCTCTTGGACTTGCTGCGGTCGGCCTGAATTTCCCCGGCAGGCCGGAGTAAGTAAAACAGTACGGGTGAAGGATATTGAGTTTTAGGAGTAGCTGAAGATATCGGGCAACGTGTCTGGACTTCAGCTAATCCACTGTTATAGGAGGTTTTTCCATGAGTTTCTCAAATTCGAAAAAGACGGTCTTGGCGGCGGCCTTGGCGGCGGCTTTCGCCATTCCGGCGGTCGCGTCCGCGACGACCTACACTTGGACCGGGGGTGGAACCAGTGGCGATTGGAGCGACACCGGTAACTGGTCGGGTGGCACGGTCGGGAGTCCAGGCGGCACGATTTACTTTGACACGTCCAATGTTACCCAGACAGACACGCTATTGAATGTCGGTGGAAATTTCGGCGGTATCGTAGTTGGTGGCAGTGCCAATCAACCTTACTCCATAACAATTAACCCAACCACCGTGCAGGAAGGTGGTTACTCGGCATTTCAGTTCACCAGCACCTTCTCGGTTCAGGACGCAGGCGGTACAGGGGCATCACTGACCCTCAATGGTGTTGTGCGGCCGTTCCAGGATGGAAACATATTCAACGCACAGACTCAAAATATTATCATGACCCAAGGCGTTGCGTTCCGCAACGACCTCCATTCATCTGTAGCTCTTCAGGCCAGCGGCGGGGCTAATGTCGTCATCGAGGGGGGCATAGCAAACGCCAACAGCGGCAACAACGATGCGAACGTGCTTAAGGTGGCGAATGCTGCGGGTGGCTACACCATCCTGACCAACGCAGCGGACTCCTTCGCGCCTTCCTCGGTCAACTCCACCAGCAGCTACTCTCCATGGATCG
>JAJZKY010000309.1:0-2134 GCA_021803885.1 Planctomycetota bacterium | reverse complement strand
ATCGGCGGAGTCAACATCAGCAATCAGGGTGATACGGGCGATGATACCGGGCCGGGTGCTCTGATGGTTGAAAACGGCAACACCGATTCTGCCACCGGCTCGGGTCCGGTCAACATGGACCAGACCGGCGCCATCCTCGGCGGTGTCGGTACCGTGGGAGGCACGGTCACCATGAACGCGGCATCCATACTTAAGCCCGGCGTTGTCTTTAATAGTACTTTTACTCAAGCATCCCCCTCCACGGGAACCCTCTCGCTCGGGGCGCTGAACATGAATGGAAAAACGGGGACGTTCGATTTTAATCTCTCCGGAAGTTCGGACAGCATGATCATGGTCAAGGGTGCCTTGACGCTGTCCTCCACCGGTATCGTCAATCTCGCCGGCACCCCGATGCTTGGAACCTACCAACTGATCGATTACGGTTCGCTGGTCAATCCGAGTGACCTGAGTTCGTGGTCGATTTCGGGTCCGTCGGGATTCAGTTACTCCCTGATGAACGACACGACCAATTCCAGTATCGATCTGGTCGTGGCGGCAACACCTGAACCAGCGGCACTCGGCATGTTGGCTTTGGGCGCTGGTGCCTGCCTGCTGGGCTTGAAGCGTCGGAAGTCCGCCTGATTTTTCAGCCAGACCAAACCGGCTGATCGCCGTATCCCCTGATCACCGAGCGTTTTGGATTGGCAGCCTGTCGAGGGTGATCCCCTCGGCAGGCTTTTTTTATCAGAAAAATCGACACAGGCCATTGATGTCTGAGAAGCACTCGGCGATGTCCGACCCGTATCTACATTAGTTTCCGTGTCGGGCTGCTGAGGGATCAGAGGTAAATCTGGCTAAGTGTTTTGGGGGCTCGTTGGATTTTGGCCAAGAGTTCGGGCGACATCGCTGTGTGCGCATTTTCGAGTCACGAAAGTTAAAGGCCATACGACCAGCGAATTCCATAAACCCTATAAAATATTCGGTTTACTTCTCGTTTGTAGAGGACATGTTGAAACCGGATATGCGCAAAATGATCTATTATTTGGCGCAATTTGAGCTTTGATTTAGCTGATTGGCCAGCTATACTCCAGCAAGAAGGTCATATTGGAGTATTTAAAAAATCAGTATTGCTCCACAAGTCCTGGCTCCGAGTGATCGTCTTTCTGAAATAGGCGCGTGGTAGCAGAGTCTTAATTGGTGGTCGTCTCCAAGCAGACTCTGAAAGATTTTTCGATCTTGTTCACCTCATGTAAGGAGAAGTCGTATGTCAGCTAAACGATTGCAATCAGCACCGGTGGATTCGGCAGTTCCCATCCGAGGTTTGCAAGAGCGCGTTTCGATACGGGACGGATTCACATTGGTCGAACTTCTAGTGGTGATTTCAATCATCGCCCTGCTGATCTCGATTCTACTTCCATCCCTTATAAAAGCCCGCCATGATGCGTTGAGAATTGTCTGTGCCTCAAATCTCCGATCGCTCGGCCAGGGGTGCCGTATTTATGCCGACACGTACCGCGGCACGGAACCGCCAGGGTCGACTCAGAGCCCTCTTGGCTATGGGAATTGGCCCTTCGGGAATTTGGCCGGATGGGTCAACGCCAATCCGCCGGCCGGAGATGCCACTGCCGCATACATACCGTGGGGGCTTGGTCTCCTGTATACCACCAAGACGATCACCAATCCCACCCTGTTTTATTGCCCTGAGGGGAGCTATTTTACACCGACCGGTGCGCCACAGCTCTATCTTGGCAATCTCGGTCAGAATCCGCCGAACGGCGGTCCAGCCAACTTTGGCACCGTCTATCTTGGCTATTGCTATTACTACCACCTGCAGGTCGGTATGCAGTCTGGACACACCGTCAATCCAGATTTGGGAGGAACCGTCATCAACCCGACTTCCCTCCAAAGCCAGCTCGCGTTTGCATCGGTACCGAATGGGTTTGCTCAATCGGCGACGTCAGGCGATGACACTATTCTTGCGTCGGATTTGGCCACTTCGCAAAACGGCCTGTGGCAGGGATTCTCCAACCATTTCAACGGCGGGAATCATGATGTAACCGGGGGAAATGTTCTGTACAACGACGGCCACGTTATATGGAAGAACGCCAGTCAGATGCGCTGCCGACTGTATAATTACACCCTCGATTTCTGGCAG